>JBEKTJ010000002.1:0-138113 GCA_049516155.1 Bryobacteraceae bacterium | reverse complement strand
GCTAACGGGACCGTCTTCCGCCTGACGCCGCCAGCCACAAGCGGCGGCGCATGGACTGAAACGGTCCTTTGGGGCTTCGGCGTCGGGGCGGGCCAACCAGTGACCCCGGAGGGAGCCTTGGCGATTTACCGCGACCGGATCTACGGAGTCACGAAAGCTGGGGGTACTGGTCTGGTCGGCACGGTCTTCGAACTGACTCCCCCAACGGTCGAAGGCGGGAGTTGGACCGAAACCACCATCTGCAACTTTACTGGGGAGAACGGCGACGGCAGCACGCCCCTTGCGGGTGTGGTGGCGGATGCAAACGGCGTGCTATACGGGACCACCGAACAGGGGGGACAAGGTTGCGTCCACGGTTGCGGAATCGTTTTTTCGCTGACCCCGCCTTCGGTGGCTGGCGGTGCCTGGACCGAGACGATCCTGCACAGTTTCACAGGGGCTAACGGCGACGGATTTGAGCCGTATGCAGGCGTGATTCTTGGGCCAGGCGGGGTTTTATACGGCGCGACCTATGTGGGCGGAAGCAATCAGGGCCCGAACTGCGGCGAGGGCTGTGGAATAGTGTATGAACTGGTGCCACCCTCATCGCAAGGCGCGACCTGGACGGAAGTCATACTGCATACCTTCGCCGGCACGGACGGCAGCGGACCGTATGCCAGTCTCGCGCTCTCAAATGGGACACTCTACGGCACGACACGGTACGGCGGCGCATCCAACCAGGGAACCGTCTTCTCATTGGTCCCCTAAGGCAGGTATGGTAGGCCCCCCGGCCTGTCCCCCGGCTCCGAACTGCATTTGCCGCATCCCGGACCGCGGCCGACGCGGGCAAGGGGGTCCGTCTCGCCGGTGCACTGAGTAGCCTTTGGTCAAAGAAGAAATTAGAGGTCTCACCTATGTCTAAGTCAGTCATTCGAACCTTTGTTACTACCGCCGGCGCTGTCCTGGCGATGTCAATTGCGCTGCCCGCCGTGCTCCATAGTTTCGGCGATCAAAGCGGCGACGTGTACCCTTACGCAGGGCTGGCCCTGGGGCCTGGCGGCGCCCTTTACGGCGTCACCGAGGCGGGCGGCAGCTCGAGCCTCCCATTTACTAACGGCACGGTCTACCAATTGCGGCCTCCGACCGGGACGGGCACGCACTGGCCCGAGTCTGTCCTGTACCAATTCACGGGCGGTATCGACGGACAGAACCCGCTGGCCAGTCTGGTTATTGGGCCGGGCGGAGCACTATACGGCACCACGTTCGCTGGAAGCGGCGCATCGGTTAATGGAACTGTCTTTCGCTTGACGCCGCCTGCCACAAGCGGCGGCGAATGGATCGAAACGGTCCTCTGGGGATTTAATGGGGCAGGGCACCATCGAGCCCCCAGGGAACTCTCGCGATTTACGGCGACCGGATCTACGGCACCACGAAAAACGGGGGCAATGGCGGTACCGGAACGATCTTCGAACTCGCGCCGCCAACGATTAAGGGCGGAAGCTGGACCGAGACAACCTTGCATACTTTTACCGGCGAGAATGGCGACGGGATCTCGCCGTACGCAGGTGTTGTGGTGGATGCAAACGGGGTGCTGTACGGAACCACCGAGTTGGGGGGGGAGCAACCTTGCGACCACAATGGTTGCGGCGTCGTCTTTTCGTTGACCCCGGCTTCGGCGCCTGGCGGGACTTGGACAGAGACCATCCTGCACACCTTCACCGGGGAAAATGGCGACGGCGTCACTCCGTACGCAGGCGTGACCTTTGGGCCAAACGGCGTCCTATACGGAACAACTGCGGGGGGCGGCACCATCCGGAATGACTCCTGTGGCGCTGGTTGCGGAGTCGTATATGAACTCGTGCCGCCCTCGTCGCAGGGCGGGACCTGGACGGAGGTCATTTTGCACAATTTCGACGGCGCGGACGGCAATGAACCGTACGCAGGGGTCACAATGGGCCCCGATGGGACACTCTACGGCACAACCTCGTTCGGGGGTACGTCCAACCAGGGAACCGTATTCTCGCTGGTCCCTTGAAAGCCACCCCGTCAACCGCTATGCGGCCCCCCTCCGCCAAGGCACTTGGCTGAATCATTCGAGCCTATTCGAGCCAAGAGCGGGGCCACCAAGGAAGCCGGCTGCCATCTCATGTATCGCGACGCTTGGGTGAAGAAGAGAGACGGAGATCTTATCTGTGTCTAAGTCAATTATTCGAACTCTTGTTACTGCCGCTGGCGCAACGTTGGCGATGTCAATTGCGCTGCCCGCCCAAACCTTCACAAGCCTATATAGCTTCGCGCAGCAAGGCGGCCACGGATGGCTGCCCGAGGGCGGCGTGGTCGTCGGCCCTCAGGGCCAGTTGTACGGGACCACCTATTATGGCGGAACCTACGGCTACGGAACTATTTTCGAGCTCGCCCCGCCGGCCTCGCAGGGCGGCGCCTGGACGGAGACTGTCCTCCATAGTTTCAGCGATCAGGGCGGGGACGCTTACCCGATCACCGGTGTTTCGATGGGACCTGGCGGTGCCCTTTACGGCGTGGCGCAGACGGTCAGCGGGTCGGGGCTGCCCTTCTTCGGGGCAGCATTCCAATTGCGGCCTCCCAGCGGGACAAGCACACATTGGCCAGAGTCGATACTATATCAGTTCACAGGCGGCACGGGCGGCGGCGACCCCGAGGGCCCCTTGACCGTGGGGCCGGGCCAGGCGATCTACGGAACCACGTTCTCCGGCGGCGGCGCGGCAATTTACGGAACCGTCTTCCGCCTGACACCGCCAGCCACAAGCGGCGGCGAATGGACCGAAACGGTCCTCTGGGGCTTTGGCGGCGGGGCAGGGCAACCGTCAAGCCCTCAGGGAACGCTGGCGGTTTACGGCGACCGGATCTACGGCGCAACCAAAAACGGGGGCATTAGCGGCGCCGGCGCGGTCTTTGAGCTGACTCCCCCAACCGTCGAAGGCGGGAGTTGGACCGAAACCACCATCTACAACTTTAGCGGCGAGAACGGCGATGGCAGCACGCCCGCTGCGGGCGTGGTGGTGGATGCAAACGGAGTTCTATATGGAACCACCGAGTTGGGGGGAGAGAAGCCCTGCGGCCACAATGGCTGCGGCATCGTTTTTTCGTTGACCCCGCCTTCGGCGCCCGGCGGGACTTGGACCGAGACCATCCTGCACACCTTCACAGGGGCAAATGGGGATGGCTTCGAGCCGCTCGCGGGCGTGATCCTGGGACCCAACGGAGTTCTGTACGGCACCACTGATCAGGGTGGCAGTGGATACGGAATAGCGTACGAACTTGTACCACCCCCTGCGGCAGGGGGAACCTGGACGGAAGTTGTGCTGCACAGTTTCGACGGCACGGACGGCAGCGGGCTGTATGCCGGCCTCGCAATGGGGACGGACGGGACACTCTACGGCACAGCCGGGTACGGCGGCGCATCCAACCAGGGAACCGTGTTTTCGCTGGTCCCTTGAAAGCCACGCCCCGTCAACGGCTGAGCGGTCCCCCTCCGCCAATCCACTTGATCGATCGTTGGAGCGAATACGAAGCTGGCTGCCATCTCATGTATCGCGAGGGCCGGACGGCTCGTGGGTGAAGAAGGGAAATGGAGATCTTACTTATGTCTAAATCAATTATTATTCGAACACTTGTCACTGCCGCCGGCGCTATCCTTGCGACGTCACTGGCGCTGCCCGCCCAAACCTTCACGAGTCTGTATAGTTTCTCGCAGCAGGGCGGCCACGGATGGCAGCCGATGGCCGGCGTGATCGTCGGCCCCCAGGGCCAATTATACGGTGCTCCATAGTTTCGGCGATCAAAGCGGCGACGTGTACCCTTACGCAGGGCTGGCCCTGGGGCCTGGCGGCGCCCTTTACGGCGTCACCGAGGCGGGCGGCAGCTCGAGCCTCCCATTTACCAACGGCACGGTGTACCAGCTAAAGCCTCCCATCGGGACCAGTACACACTGGCCCGAGTCCGTCCTGTACCAATTCATGGGCGGTATCGACGGACAGAACCCGCTGGCCAGTCTGGTTATTGGGCCAGGTAAGGCACTGTACGGCACCACCTTCGCTGGAAGTGGAGCATCGGTTAATGGAACTGTCTTTCGCGTGACGCCACCTGCCGCAAGCGGCGGCGAATGGATCGAAACGGTCCTCCTGGGGATTTAGTGGGGCAGGGCAACCATCGAGCCCCCAGGGAACGCTCGCGATTTACGGCGACCGGATCTACGGCACCACCAAGAACGGGGGCACTGGCGGTGCCGGAACGGTCTTCGAACTCGCGCCGCCAACGGTCGAGGGCGGAAGCTGGACCGAGACCACCTTGCATACTCTTACCGGCGAAAATGGCGACGGGATCTCGCCCTACGCGGGGGTGGTTGTGGATGCAAACGGTGTGTTGTACGGAACTACCGAGTTGGGGGGTGCGCAACCCTGCGACCATAATGGTTGCGGCGTCGTCTTTTCATTGACCCCGCCCTCGGCGCCTGGCGGGACTTGGACCGAGACCATCCTACATACCTTCACGGGGGAAAACGGCGATGGCGTCACTCCGTATGCAGGTGTGACACTTGGGCCAAACGGCGTCCTTTACGGAACAACTGCGGGGGGCGGCGCCATCCGGAATGACTCCTGCGGCGCTGGCTGCGGAGTCGTATTCGAACTCGTGCCGCCCTCGTCGCAAGGCGGGACCTGGACGGAAGTCATATTGCACAATTTCGACGGCTCGGACGGCAACGAACCGTACGCGGGAGTCACAATGGGCCCCGAAGGGACACTCTACGGCACGACCGTGTTCGGCGGCACTTCCAACCAGGGGACCGTATTCTCATTGGTCCCGTGAAGCACGTGGATGTCTGGTCTGCGGTTCCCCCTGGACCCTCTTATCGCGACAGGCCCACGAGGGCGTAGGCGGCAGCCCAAGGGGACCGCACTACAATTTATGCGAGCGCTCCTTCACCAGCGCAGCCGCAGGTGAGCCTCGAACTTCTCGTCGGATCGCAGCAGTTCTTCCCACGTGAGGGTGCTATTCCGGTAGGCGGCGTTGCGGCCCAGAATCGCGGTCAGGTTGCTTTCCACCGCCTGTTCCGCGTTGTTCAACAGCTTGCCGGTCTGGATGCTATCGACGAACGCCTTAACGTTGTTGATGGCGCCCTGCCGGAAGGTATCGTCCTTCTCCGCGCCCAGCCAGGCATTTTCGCCGGTGATGCGCACCAAGCCGCCGTAATGCGAATCGACCATGCCTTTGATGCCGAAACAGCGTACGCACAGATCGCTGAAACTGTTGGTTAACTGGTTCGAGCTGAAATCCGCCTGCACGCCGTTGGGGTACTGGAAGGTGACCAGAAAATGGTCGTAGGCGTCGCCGGTGTCGAAGCGTGTGCCGCTCCAATCCGTACGTCCGCCCGCGCCGTGAGCGGCGATGGAGTGCCTCGCGAGGCTCGACGATGGTATCGCCGCCCAAGACACGATCCATGTAGAAATTCAGGATGCGCGCCTGGCCGGGATCCATGCCGGGCTTGGATTTATCGGCCGTCCGTTCCGGCGATAACCGATTCGATCTGGGGCAGGATCTCGCCATAAATCTCCGGCTTCGTGCCATTCTCGGGAACAGTAAGCGATTCAACCATCTCTCCGACTAAGTGTGACGCGGTGTTCTTATGCCGAGTTACTGTCGCGCCCGCAACCTATAATCTTAGACCCAAATAATCTTAGACCCAAATAATGTTAGACTCAAAGTTGGATGAATATTGGAATTGTGGGTGGCGGCTGCAGCGGAGCGCTGGTCGTAGTACACCTCTTGAAACACCCCGGCCCCTTGTCGGTGCGGTTGATCGAACCACGTACCGAGCTGGCGCGCGGCCTGGCGTATTCGACGGACTGTCCGAATCACCTGCTCAATGTGCCGGCGGGAAACATGAGCGCCCTGCCGGCGTGCCCTTCCAATTTTTCCGAGTGGTTAAAGACCAACGGGTATCCCGATGCCGGCCCGGACTTCTTTGCATCCCGGCAGATTTATGGCAAGTATCTCGGGCACCTTTTACGCTCCGCGGCCAAATCGAAACCTGAATCGTTCGTCCGGCATTCCACGGAAGCCGTCGATATCGATTGCGCATCGGGGCCGGCGGTCCGCCTCACCCTCGGCGATGGAACTTGGCTGGACGTGGATTGCGCGATCCTGGCAACGGGGAATCCGCCGCCCGCGCGACTGGCCGTTAGCGGGTTGAACCCCGGCCAAGACGGATACTACCACTCCGCTTGGGAAGCGGGGGCGCTCGATTGCCCGCAAGCCGATACTCCGGTGCTGTTGATCGGTTCGGGGCTCACGGCGGTCGACGCGATCGTAGCGTTGCGGTCGCGCGGCCACCGCGGCATCGTCTATATGGTCTCCCGCCACGGTCAGATTCCGCACGCGCATACGCAGTATCGGCTGGGGTATCAACAGCCTCCGGCGCCGCTGGGTCTTTCTCTGCGCGCCATGGTTCGGGCGGTGCGCGCTGCCGCGGGGCCCGCAGCGGATTGGCGCACCGTGGTGGACGCATTGCGGCCGGTCTCCAATCAAGTCTGGAGCGGATTCACGATAGCGGAGAGACGCCGGTTTCTGCGGCACCTGAAGGCCTACTGGGATGTGCATCGCCACCGCATGGCCCCGCAGTTTGGAACGCTGTTGCGCGGGGCGCAGGAGTCCGGCGAAGTGCAACGAATTGCCGGCAGGCTGCGGAGAGCCGGCGCAAGAGGCGAGTGCCTGATGGTCGATGTTGCTTTGCGCGGCGGCGGCGAACGCACGGTCGCAGTAGGTCGCGTAATCAACTGTACCGGTCCGGATGGAGATTACCGCCGTCTGGACAACCCCATCGTGAAGGCGCTATTTCGACGTGGGCTGGCCTCGCCAGGTCCGCTGGGTACCGGCCTTCGCACGGACGAGCACGGAGCGCTAGTCGACGCAGAAGGCCGGGCATCGACTCGTCTGTTCACCATCGGGCCGCCGCGAACTGGCGAGTTGTTTGAGAGCATCGCCGTCCCGGAAATCCGTGAGCAGGCGGAAGCGCTCGCGGCTCATGCGGCGGCAATCTGCAACTGACGGCACTGGATCGCATGCGACAATAGCTTGCATGGCCGATTTCCGGTTCCGCCTGAATCCGCGCGCCGGGGAACTACCGGGTTGCTGCGCGGTGCTGAACGGGCGCGCCACGACCTATGAAGTCAACGATTACCGCACCACGCTATCGCTCAAATCCGTGGTGCGCGGCGCGGCCCGCTATCACACGCCGCAAGGCCACTACCTGCTGACTCCGGATTCGTTCCTGATCCTCAACGACGGCCAGCGTTATTCGCTGGAATTCGAAGGCCACGGCGGTGTTCAGACGGAAACGCTGTGCCCGTTTTTCCAGGCGGGCTTCCTCGAACAGGCCGCCGCTCGCCAGGATTTGGACAACCCCGGTCGCGCCGAGCCCGCGCTCGATTTTTGCGAACGGTTGTATCCCAAAACCGGCGCCATAGCCCGCGCGCTGGCCGATCTGCATGCCGGGTTGCGCGGCCCGCAGGCGTGCGCGCTGTGGCTTGAAGACCGCATGTATGCGCTGGCCCAGTCGCTGACCGGACTGCGCGTGAAGGTGCGCGGCGAAGCCCAAACGTTCCCAGGCTTGAGGCCCGCGACCCGCATGGAACTCTATCGCCGGCTCTATCGCGGGCGCGACTTTTTGCTCTCCTGCTACGATCAGCCGCTTACGGTGGCCGCCGCCGCGCGCGTAGCGGGCGTCTCGCCGTTTCATTTTCAGCGCATGTTCAAGCTGGCCTTCGGACAGACGCCCATGCAGTTTTTGCAAGAGATCCGCCTGACGGCCGCACGCCGCCTCCTGGCCCACAGCGGCGACGGCATCACCGGCATCTGCTTCGCCGTAGGTTTCGAGAGCTTGGGGTCGTTCAGTTGGCTGTTCCGCAAACGCTTCGGCGTCTCACCGCGGGGTTTTCGCGAACAGCGTCGTGAAAAACAGCAGGATTGAAGAAGTATTGCCGGGTGCGGTCGTGTAATCTGGCTGCATGACCTGGATCCCAGAAGGCAACGAACTCGCGCCCGGCGTGACGATCGAACGTCGCGCAATATTCTGGGCGCCGCTGGCTGTGGCCGCCGCCATGTTGCGGCCGGCTTTTGGCCAGGAGCGGGTCCTGGAGGACCCGCGCAGACCTGGAGGTCTGCCCCACCTTGAGTGGGACGACTTCGTCCGCCTGTGCCCGGCCGATGCCGCCGCCTTCGCCCGCGACGCCTCGGAGATGGGCCAGGACGCCTATCTGCACCGCATCGCCGCTTGGGCCGTGCGCCTGAGAGCCGCGCCGGATACGAAGCTCGGCGCATTCGGCGGACTCGACCCCAAGGTGGAATTCGGCCCCAGCTTTCGCGGCGTTCCGTTCGTCGTGATTCAATGGCGCATGGCGCCGCGCGCGATCCTGCCGGCGCACTGCCATCCGCAGTTCAGCGTGTGTACGGTGGGCATGGAAGGCGAGGCGCGCCTGCGCCATTTCGAAGTTTACGGTCCGGCCCCGGCCTTCGATTCGGGCGCGACGACGCCTTTTCTGATGCGCGAAACGCGCAGCCAGATTGTAACGCCGCGCCGCATTAGTACGCTGTCCGCCACGCGCGATAATATTCATTACTTTGAAGCTGGAGACGCGGGGGCACGCGGCCTGGACATCACCACGGGCTATGGCGGCGACGGCAGTTTTTCGTTCGTGGCGTTCCAGCCGGATAAACCCAAAGACCCCCGGAAGCAACTGTTCGAAGCCGTCTGGACGGGCATGAAACTTTAAGAGGAGCAAGAATGGCAAATACGGATCTCTCTTCCGCCACCATCGGGCAGGCTTCCATTAACGTACACGATGTCGAGAAAGCGGTGGCTTTCTATCGCGACGCGCTGGGCCTGCGATTTCTGTTCCAGGCGGGGCCTAAGATGGCTTTCTTCGAGTGCGGCGGCGTGCGGCTGATGCTGGCTGTGGCCGAGAAGCCGGAGTTCGACCACCCCGGGTCAGTCTTCTATTTCAAAGTGACCGATATCCAGGCGGTGTCCGCCACGCTGCAATCCCGCGGTGTCCAATTCGAGGGACCGCCGCATATGATCGCGGCCATGCCGGATCATGACCTGTGGATGGCCTTTTTTCGCGACGTGGACGGCAATTTGCAGGCGCTAATGAGCGAGGTGCCGCGGGGCTAGTTGAAGCACTGGGCTCTAATTGCTACAGTTGGCCCTATGGATGCCGCGGATCAGTCCAAGTCGTTGGAGAGTGAAGGCTGGGATCTGCTGAGTAGTGGCTCTTGGTCCGAGGCCCTTGCCAAGTTCGATGAGCTCCTACAGATAGATCCGGTGAACGAGGCCGGATTGCAAGGGAAAGTTGCCTCTCTTCGCAAGGAGCGCAAGTTTTCCGATGCGGCGGAGTTTCTTTCCGAGGCCCTTGGAAAAAGGCCGGGCAGCGGCGGCATCCTGGCGGAACGAGTTTGGCTGAATGTGGACCAGCATTGCTACGACGGCGCCATTTCCGCGCTGGACGAAGTTTTTCGGCTCTCAGACGCAACCGAAGATCTCCTCGCCTGGAAAGTCTCACTTCTTCGCATGACACAGCGGTACGACGACGCGCACATCGCAGCGCGCGAAGCGCTAAAGACCTTTCCCCAGAGCCCGAAGATAATGATACAACTGGCGTGGTTGCATTTCTATCAAAACCATCTTGATGAAGCTGCCGAGATTTTCGGGGAGGTGTTGCGGATCGCCAGCGGAAATGAAGAGGCCTTGCAGGGTAAGATCGCGGCCCTTCGGTCGAGAGGCTGCTTCGCGGAGGCGAGACGAGAGGCTAAATCCGCTCTAAGACTTTTTCCGAACAGTGCCGGAATTCAGAGCGAATTGGGATGGGTGAGTCTTGCGTGCGAGGAATTCGATGACGCCGAGAGTATCTTTCGCGGCGTGACCCAACTTACACCAAAGGATCCTTTTTGCCGAATAAATCTGGCCTGGGTATTGATTAAGCAGGCCGGAAAGGAGCAACTCGCCGACGCCGCCAAACAGTGCAGCGAGGCACTGGATCTGGATCCGAATCTTGCGGAGGCGGTGGGATACCTTGGAATCGTGTCATTCCGCCAGGGCAGAATCCGTGAAGCTGAGAATTATCTGCTTCGGTCTATTAATGCCGACCCCGTACACGGACAGTACGCGGATCTTGGCGCGCTCTACGTGCAGATGGGCAGATTCGACGATGCACAGGAAATCTTTGGGAAAGGCCTTGCTAAGAAACCGCAAGAGGCCGCATTGCACCTCGAATTGGGCAACCTTTATGCTCAGGAAGAAGAGTCTAGGAAAGCGACTCTGGAGTTTCGGCAGGCAATGGCCCTGGATCCCGCCAACCCAGCTATCCCACGGGCTCTTGCGATCTCCTTGTTGGCGAACGGGAAGCCGACCGAAGCGGAGAGCGTCCTGCGGTACGCACTCAGGAATCTCGACGAATTTAAGCGGTGGGAACTTCATTTAGCGTTGAGCCAGGTGCTGACCAGGCTTGCCGAAGACACAACCGATCCAAGTCTGATGGGAGAGGCGTTGGAAGCGGTGAATACCGCACTGCGCCTCAAGCCGGCGCATGCGGATCCGCATTTCTACAGCGGCATCGTGCGTTACAAGATGGATGATTATGTTGGGTCTCTAAGAGCGTTCCGGCGGTGCCACGAGATCGATCCAAACCGCGTTGAAGCCGAAGTTGCGGACTTTGGTACCTGCGCGTGCAAGGCGGCGACAAAAGCGTCGTAACCCAGACAATGATCACCATTCTAGTACCGATTTGCCTTGGCCTTCTAGTCGTCGCCGCCCTTTTGCCGCACCTGACGAAGCTCAAGCTCACCGGCCTCGAAGCAGAACTGAGCGACCCGAAACCGAAGCCGGTCGCCGCGGGGCCAAAGGGCCAAATTGACTTCGGGCGCAGTACCGGCTTGCCAAGGCTGTAGTGTCATGCCACGCCTTTTCTGCAAGGCGGGTTCGATCAATTTGCAGGCGCTCATGAGCGAGGTGCCGCGCGGATAGGTGTAGATAGGTGATGAGACTGATTCAGTTGGCAGCACCGGACGGGCGGCGCGCGGCCTTGGTCGAGGAACCCCACCTTCGATTGTTGAAAGGCTGCGGATCCGTCTATGACCTGGCGGCGGAATGCCTGCATGAAGGCGTCTCGCTGGCGGAAGGGATCGCGCGGCACAGCTCCCATGAACTGATCGACTACGATGCGGTTTACGCGGGCACGCCGGACTGGCGGATCTGTCCATCGGCCGACGTTCCTTTAGCGCCTGCGCGATGCCTGGTCAGCGGCACCGGCTTGACCCACAAAGCCAGCGCGAAGAATCGCGATGCCATGCATGCGGCGGCGCAGGCTGTGACCGACAGCACGCGCATGTATCAATCGGGCGTGGAGGGCGGCAAACCCGTGCCGGGCGAAATAGGGGTCGCGCCTGAATGGTTTTACAAAGGGTGCGGCACGGTGCTGCGGGCACACAACGATCCGTTGACGGTTCCGGATTTCGCGGAGGATGGCGGCGAGGAACCGGAGGTGGCGGGCGTGTACTTGATCGACGACCAGGGCACGCCGCGGCGGATCGGGTTCACGGCGGGCAACGAATTCTCCGACCATGTGCTGGAGCGGCAGAATTATCTGTACCTGGCGGCCTCGAAGCTGCGCACTTGCGCGATCGGGCCGGAGCTCGTGGTGGACAGCGATTTCGACTTTGTGCCGGGAGAGGTATCGATCCATCGCGGCGGGCGGGTGCTCTGGTCGCGCGAGATATGTACCGGCGAGAGTGCTATGTGCCACAGCCTCGCCAATATCGAGCACCATCACTTCAAGTTCGAATTCCACCGCCGCCCGGGCGATCTGCACATACACTTCTTCGGCGCGGATGCGTTCAGCTTCGGAGACGGGGTGCGGCTGGAACATGGCGACGTGATGCAGGTGCGCTTCGAAGGCTTTGGACGGGCATTGAGAAATCCGTTGTCTTGTGCGCGGTTGTCGGAGAGAGAGGTACTGGTTCGACCTATCTGATCTTGTGGCAACCCAGTTGCTTTCCCTAACTCGATGCAAGCTGCCGCGATTCCCTTAAGACAATTCGGCCGCCACGACGCCAGGATCTCGGCGCTCGGGTTTGGCGGACACCACCTGGGCGATGCCCCCGACGAACGCACCGCGGTACGCCTGGTAAGGGAAGCCGTGGATGGCGGGATTACCTTCTTCGACAATTGTTGGGAATATCACCGCGGCAAGACCGAAGACTGGATGGGCGCCGGTTTGAAGGGAGTGCGCGATCGCGTCTTTCTGATGACCAAGGTCTGTACGCATGGGCGAGACAAGGCGCTGGCGCTGCGCATGCTGGATGAATCGTTGCGGCGGCTGCGGACCGATCGGCTGGACCTTTGGCAGATTCACGGGGTGGGCTTCGAAAACGATCCCGATTTATTTATCCGGAAAAACGGCGCGGCCGAAGCGCTGGAGGAGGCCAAGAAGGCGGGCAAGGTACGCTTTGTGGGCTTCACCGGACATAAGGATCCATCCATTCACCTGAAGATGCTAGCCACCGGCTTTCCGTTCGACTCAGTACAGATGCCATTGAACCCTTTCGACTCGCAGTTCCACAGCTTCGAGCAACAGGTGCTGCCCGAGTTGAACCGCCGGGGAATCGCCGCGCTCGGAATGAAGCCCATTTGCGGCCACGGCGATCCGGTACAGAAGGGCGTACTCACGGGCGAAGAAGCGCTGAGATACGCGATGAGCCTGCCGGTGACTACCACGATCACCGGCATCGATAAGCCGGAAGCCTTGCAGCAGGCGCTAAAAGTAGCGCAAGGTTTTCAGCCGATGCAGCCGGCGGCGATGCAGGCGTTGCGCGCGCGGTGCAGGCAGTATGCGGCGGATGGCCGGTTCGAGCTATACAAACTCTCGCTCAAGTTCGACAACCCGGAGGCGCGGCTGGCACATCGATTTCCGCTCGACATGCAGCAGGTTGAGGTGAAAGAGATGCTGAAGATGACAGACAACAGCGGGCATCCGTATCCCGCGGTGAGCTAGTTATGGCGTCTACAATCGATGTATCCAGACGAACGTTCGTGGAGGCGTTTATGTTGGGAGCCGCGGGTTTCGCAGCTCAAGGTCAATCCGGCGCGGAAGTGCCGAAGCGACCGCTGGGCAAGACCGGTCTGCAAGTTTCGGCATTGGGAATTGGCGGGTACCACCTCGGCTCAGCCGGCAGCGATGCGGAAGCCGATCAGATTGTAAACGAAGCCTTGGATGCCGGGGTGAACTTCTTCGACAATGCCTGGGAATATCACAAGGGGTTAAGCGAGGAACGGCTGGGGCGCGCGCTTAAGGGCAAGCGGGACCGCGCCGTGTTGATGACCAAAGTCTGCACGCATGGACGCGACAAGAATCTGGCTATGCGCCAGTTGGAAGAATCGCTCACGCGTCTGCAGACCGATCATCTCGATGTGTGGCAGATACACGAAGTGATCTACGAAAACGATCCGGACATGATCTTCGCTCCCAATGGCGCGGCGGAGGCTCTGATGCAGGCTAAGCAACAGGGCAAGGTGCGCTTTGTCGGGTTCACTGGACACAAAGACCCGTCCATTCATCTGAAGATGCTATCCCACAACTTCCCGTTCGACACCGTGCAAATGCCGCTTAATTGCCTGGACGCGACTTTCCGCAGCTTCGAAGCGAATGTGTTGCCCGAGGTGAACCGGCGGGGCATCGCCGCCTTGGGTATGAAGAGCCTGGGAGGCAGCGGCGAGCTGGTGCGGGAGGGCGCAGTGATGGTGACCATGGGACTACGCTACGCCATGAGTCTGCCCGTCGCGGTGACCATTAGCGGCATCGATTCGATTGAGGTGCTGCAGCAGAATCTGGAGGTGGCGCGCAATTTTCAACCGCTGGACGCCGCCGCGATGCAGGTTTTGCGCGATGCGTGCCGCATCGACGCCGCGGACGGCCACCTGGAATTGTTCAAGACAACTAAGAAATACGATGGAGATTTAGGACGCGATCTGCACGGGTTTCCTTTGGCCGCTGAACTTCCCGTTTGAAGCTGATCCAGAAGATTAGCGGGAGGCGCCGCAAAGATGCGCCCTCCCGCCAAGTGACTCTCCTACTTTACGGCTACTTGCAAACCGCGTTGGCACGCCGCAGAAATCCCGCACCCGCGAGCGAGAGCAGTCCGATCAAGCCGAACAGAGGCATAGAGCTGCCGGTCTCGGGCAGAGCCGCTGGCTGCGGCGCTGGTGCCGGCTCTTGGTTTTGCGCTTGTTCGGTAGGGGCAGGTTCCTGAGTTTGCGCCGATTCCTGGGTTGGCGTGGTAGCAAATGCTTCGCTCAAGTCTACTTCCTGTCCGGTCGCGGTTTGAGCCTTCACTGGCGCCTGCTGCAACGTCGATGGTTCGGCAGTAGCAGTGGTGGTTTCAGTTGAAGCTACCGGCTGGTTGTTCGCCTTGGCCAGCTCTGCTGCCCTCGCCTTCGGGTAAACGAACTGGTGGCCGTAATTTTCGCCGGGATAAAACCATGCCCTTACGGCCTGCGGTGTTCCCGCGGCACGCTCTTCAAAAGTGAGGATGGACTTGCCCGTCGGCCTCAGCCGGTAATTCGCGATGGCGATGAAGGTACCAAAGACGTGGTCCTCGCGTTGATTGAAGACCTCGACTATGTTGCGATCCGACTGTGAGTCCAACAGCTTGAATACATAGGTGCCCGGGCTCAGCACTACCCCGCCCGGGATCTCTACGGGTTCGGTAAAGGTAAATATGGTTTTTTGGTTCCACTGGTCCGCTTTGGCTTGGGGGAGCATCAGGCCTAGCGCCCCCACGCAAACGAGTGTAATGATCTTAACGTTGTTCATTCCGAATTCTCCTTTTGCTTTCGAGGCCAATTGCCTCCGGTTAGGTTACTCAACCGGCGGCCCTGGCAATGGGCCGCCCGTTTATACATAGTTAGTTGCGCTAATGTTGCCGGCGTTAATGAGAGCGCAAGTACGCTTACGGTCGTAAGTAGAAAACTCTTTGTGTGTTTCATCTCGGTTTTTTCTTACGATTGCGGCTTAATTTGGGCGAACTTTGCATTAACCCTCGCCAGTGACATAGCAGTTGATTTGCCACTCAGCCGTCGCGGGTTATTTACCGGCCAGGTAACTGTAAGGGTCGATGGCGGTGCCCTGCCACCAGTGCCGCTCGGGCCCAAGCTTGAAAATAGCGAAATGCAGATGCGGGGCTTCGGGCGATGCGTCACCTGTGCTGCCCACGTAGCCCAATACATCGCCTTGCCGCAAGAGTGCGCCCTCCTTCAACCCCTGCGCGTAACGATCCAGATGCGCGTAGTAGAAACAAAAGGTACGGGTATCGTCGAATTGGTACACCGTTAAACCACCGGGTTTGCTCAGAAAAAGCTTCACGACGATCCCCTCGCCAGCCGCCAGCACGGGAGTTCCACGGGGGGCCATGATGTCGAGCGCCTCGTGCCGATGGCCGCCGCGGATATCGGCGAAATTGTCCCGCAGGTCCGCCGCGTGGACGCCCTGTACGGGTATCATTAGCCTATCCGGCAACGTCGTTTCCGGCTGGGGTTGAGCGGGACCCTTCGGCGCCTGCGCCGGCTGCGTTTGGAAGACCGCCGGACTTGGCGCAACGGCTGCGTTGGCGGTCCGGGACCGGCCTGTCTCCCATATTAGGCCAGCCAGAAACACAAGACCGCAGGCAAAGCCTGCAAAAAACACTGCTACCAGCTTGGCACGCATAGGTCACTCCCGCAGGATGGCAGGCGTCCCGTATTTGACCATGTGCGATAACTCGACAGCATCCCAATTGGTCAACCTGATGCACCCGTGCGACTCCGCATGGCCGACTTTTCCCGGCGCCGGCGTCCCGTGGATTCCGTAGTGCTCCTTCGACAGGTCGATCCAAACGACGCCCACGGGGTTCCGCGGCCCAGGCTTGATCAGCGCCTTCTCATCCGAAGGGCTCGCGTTCCAAAACAGCCGCGGGTCGTAGTGAAATGCAGGATTGTGCGCGACCCCGTTGATCTTCCAATCCCCGATCGGCAGCGGATCGTGCTCGCTGCCAATCGTGGCTACGTAGTAGGAAAGAATCTTTCCGTCGGCATCCAAAGCGGTGACTGAGCTATCGGACTTGGACACCACGACGGAAGCGGCCGGGCCGGGCGGGGGTGCGATCACGTTGGGCGCGGTGACGGCTTCGCCTTCCTTGTCGAAGGGGCAATCCGGATTCAGCGCCTTCAGCAAATCCGGGCTGGCGTGAAACTTCTCACTCAACTCTTCGAGTGGCGACGCATATCCCAAGTTTGGCAATTTGGCTTGCTCCATCAGGTCGGGCGGCAGTTCGGTAAAAGGTCCGGCCACATCCTCCGAGGCGATGGTGTAAGTGAATAGTGCAGGCGTCCGATCCTGATTCAGCGCGGCCCACGTCTCGGGTCCCACTATGCCGTTAACGGGCAGATTACGCGCGCGCTGAAACGCGGCCACGGTCTTTTCCAAATTGCTGCCATAGTCGCCATCGATTTCGCCGCAGGAAAAGTGGGCGCGATCAAGCAGGATTTGCGCACGCACCACCAAGGAGCCCTTGCTTTTCGGACCCACATTGCCCGATAGATTGGGATCGTCGATTGCCGCCGCGTCGAAGGTGGCTGGAGCCGCTTTACCACGCATTGCCTTCCGCATCTGCGCGCCAAGCGGCAAGCAGAGCACTACAGCCATCGAAAACCATAAGAACTTGGCTGGTCGCATCAGGGTGCGCTATCTACCCCGCACGAAGTGCAGGACCAGGGAAATCACAGCGAGAATTAGAAGCAAATGGATCAATGCACCCGCAACGTGAAACGCAACGAAACCGAGTACCCATAGAACCACGAGAATGATAAACAGGGTCAGGAACATCGACTTTTCCTTTCGGGATCCAGAAAGACGGCGGTATCTTCCTGGCAGGACGGCCGATATTCCCAGAGCATTTAGCCTGCCAAACGCCCGGGCGCTCGGGCAAGTCGCGGGGGCGTCTCGGGAGCCCCGGCTGGACGACGCGGCGCCGTCCTACAGTTAGTGGCGGCGGCCGAACGACCGCCCTCCGGATGGCGGACGGAAGCTGGGGCGGAAACTGGGCGCGCTTCTAGGCTTAAATCCGGAACTAGGCGGTTTTGAGCCGGAGCCGAAGGTGTGCCCTTCACCGCTCTCCCCGCGCTTGAAGCCGCCGGTGGCGTACTTTGAGTTGCCATAGCCGCCCGCGCTGCGCACGTAGCGGCTCTCCGCGTAGTGTTGCTGGGTGAAGGTTCCATGCGTGCCGTATTTGGGCGCGCCCGCGGCTTCGTCGCGGCCGTAGTAGGTCTGGCCGCTCGAGCGCGCGGTGCGGTAGGATTCCCACTCATAGGATGGGATCGGCCGGTAGCTGTGTCCCCACAGCAGATCGCGCATCAACGCGTACTGTCCGTAGAACACCCAGAAGTTGCCGCCGCTGCCGTGGTCCCAGTAGCCATACTGGTTGCGCTCCCCGACCGGCGCCATGTAGGCAAACCCCGCCGGCTCGGCGACTTCATCGACTTCCGTGTCGTACTTGCCCACCGGCTTGTGCGCGACGGACATGCCAATGTTGTTTTCGCAAACCTGGTAAGTGGCGCGCGGAATCTCCACCCAGGCTTCGTCTGACGTGGTGACACCATCTTTACCCGCGGCATCCGGAAACTTCGTTCTAACGGTGCGGATCTCTTCTTCGTAATCGCGCGAGCCGCCGGACTTGCGGTCCCGCAGATCCACCAACACCTTGTCCCAGGAAGTGTAAAGCTGGCCAGTGAGCGACTGGAGCTCCTGCGTTCGCGCCGGCAAAGTAGCGACGTCTGTGTGCAGCGTCTCGGCGGAACTAAGCAGCCCGGCGTAATCCAGTCCGGCGAGATCCTTGCTTTCGGCCTTGTGCCGCGCCGCATCGCTCGATTGCCATGCTTTCTCGCCGTCGGCGGGAATCGCGCGCAGGGCCGTAAGGCGCGTATCGAGGTCGGATTTCTTTTGCGGCCAGTCGGTTTCGGCACGTGTTACGACCGCCGTGATAGGCGCGAAGTCCCAATGTTCAAGCGCCTGATAGTCGACCGCCATCTGCTGCAGCTCGATAGGCAGATTGCGCTTCATTTCCACCCAGTGCTGAGCTTCCGTCTCGACCGAGGCGGCTTCGTTCAGCGCGGCAGCCCGCAGCGCGCGCTCCTCTTTCAGCAGTCTTTCGGCCTCAGGTTGATCCTGGCGGCGGTTGGCCTTCAGCAGCTTGTCGAGCGCCGCAGTGTCGCGTTGCGCGCCTTGCAACTCGCCGGCCGCGATGCGATAGCGCTCCGGGAAAGCTGTGTTCATGTCATGCGCGCGGAATAGATCCGGGTCGGATGACAGATCGTGAGTGACTTCGTCCTGCGCGCTTTGGAACTGCTTCTGGGCTTGCGGAAGCTGTTGCACTTCTGCGGCGATGTCCGCGCGCACCTTGCGCGGCAGATTGTCGAATCCAGCGAACAGGACAATGACAATCAGAAAGCTCAGAATGACGGCTAAGACTTCGAGCCCTCGACGGCTCATGATGAATACTCCTTTGCAACACCGGCTGGACAGGCCAGGAGGCCTGTCCTACGGGCGAAAAACTGTGATATCCGCCGGATTCAATTTGACGGCCACGCTGGCGCTGAACGGTTCGCCCTCGCGCTTACGGATCGCCAGATACCGCAGCCCCGTTTCTTCCATAAACTCCCAACCGTAGAAGCCGGCGCCCTGCGTCTGGCCGTCGTGAAAGACGCCGACTTCTTTGCTGAGGCGGTAATACCAATTCTTACCGTCGAACTCAAAATTGTCCGCGGTATTTTGGCGCTCGTCCATTTGCGCAAGGTCGTCCTCGGAGAGACCCACGTCTTCGAGCGAGAGCTTACGCCCGTCCAGGAATCCGCGCACTTCCAGCTCGTCGTCCTCGTTGCGCACTTCCAGGGAGACGCGCCGCTCGCCGTGCTTGCCGCTGACGTCGAACCACTGTTTCTCGCCGGCTTCGTAGCGATTGCCGTGGTCCACCGTGAAATCCAGATCGCTGTAGTTATCGCCGGCGCCCGAGATCGAGATGTTGTCGCCCACGCGCGCGTCGGCAATCGTCAGGCTAGCGAGATCCTGCTTAGGCGTAGCCGGAGTTGCCGGCGTCGCGGGCCGTTCGAATAGCTTTTTCAGAATCATGAAGAGCAAAGCTCCCAGGATAATTACCAGCGTGACGGTGATAGGGCCCATAGTTCGCGGCTACTGGCCGCCGGCCTGCCCGGAAGACTGTCCGCCAACCCTTTCCGGGGGTGCAGCTATAGACAAGGGAATGCTCGGCGCCTTCAGTTGCTGGCGCTCGCGCTTCAAGGCCGCCAGTTCGTCGTCCGTGCCGTGACCCAAGGCGGCGAATTGCTTTTCGAGATCGTCGTCTTTTCCCGTCGAGGCGAGCTGATTGAAAGCCTGCGCGGTAGCCTCTTCCTTCGACACGGTCTCTTCGAAGCGGTTGAGCGCCGCGAAGGCGTTGTCGGCGTTGCCCACTCCAGCCAAAGCCTCGGCCACTTTGCGCTGCGCCTGCGCGGCGTTCTTGCGAGCCACCAGCGTGGTGGCGGTGCGCTCGGCCTCGTCGATCTTACGCTTCAGCTCGCCCACCTGCTGCTTGAGCGTGTCGCTGGCCTTTTGCGCCTGATCCACGGACACCTGCATGGAGGCGACCTGCTTGTCGCACTCGCCCTTCTTTGCCAGAGCCTGCCGGGCCAGATCCTCCTTGTTGGCATCGAGCGCCAAGCCCGCGCGATCTTTCCACTCCTGCGACTGGCGGACGTATTTTTGATATTCGGCGTCCAGGCGGTTGTAGTTGCTCATGGCCACGGCGGACGCCTGCACGGCTTTGTTCAGCTCGTTGCGCATATCCGCCACGGTCTGCCGTACGGTGGCGTCGAAGGTGGCATCCTCGACGGCGCTCATGCCTTCATTAGCCTGACCGCGGGCGACGCGGCCAGCGCGATTGAAAATATCCGATAAAAATGGCATTGTTAGATTTGTTCTCCCGTTAAACCAAGCTACACCAAACCACTCAGAATCCGGCGCGCCACCATGACGTCGACGAGCAGGAAATGCACGCAGGAGAGGATGTCGTCCTGGTCTTCGGGACCCAGGTCTTCGAGTTTGCAGAAATTGTTCAAGGTGATGGCGGTCTGGCCCTGGCCGGCATCGTAGAGCTGGAAGTACGAAGTGGAGATGCCGTTATGCGCGTCGAGCATGCTGCGCATCATCGGCGGGGTGATGGCGGATTCCGGCGCCAGCGTGCAGGTGAGCGACAGGTACAGGACGTCGCCTTCGAGCACGGCCTGGACGGCCACTCCGCTCTGGAGTTCCTGTACGCGCAGGACACCCGGGGTGGGCTCGGTTACCTCGTAGCCTTTTTCGGCCAGGAGCGCTTTGATCTGATCGGCTTGGATACTTGCGATTTGAGCGGTCATATTGGAATTGGGCTGTCTTCTAGAACTACGACGCAGCCGCGGGGAAAGTTCAATGCGGCGGAAGCTGTTGGTTGCGTTGGAGTTCCATGGACCAGTATAGCCGATAGCGGACGCGGCGGGCGCTTAGCTCTTGCGGCCAGCCAAGCCTCGCGGGGCTGTCTCACGGGGTCAAGTTCACCCTGAGTGCCCGTTTTTCCTGCACCAAGCGAAACGTGCCGTCTGGCCGTTTCTTTTCGGTCGTAATTCTTAGGGCGAAGCAACCTAAATCCGGCGCCATCCACCAGGTCATCCTCACGCTCCCTCCCATGCGGGGTTGGATGGCGGTGGTCGGATGGTTCAGTATCGTCTGGTGGCCAACTATCGTTCCATCTATACAGGCGGTGTTCAGGCCAACGGCGGCTCTCGCGAAACCGTAATGCTCCAAGACTAAGCAGGAGGCATCGCAGCCTGTAATGGCTCCAACGGCCTGATGGGCAGACCGTCTGACCCTTTCCAGAACCTCGGGGGCGACGGTGAAGCGCGCGGTAAGCCGGGACCAAAGGGGCAGAGCCGCGTCCAGAGCTCGTCCGATCACAGTTCCCAAGGGATGCCGCGGGATGGACCGCGACTTGAGAATCTCCGCTCCGTCGCGTTCGTAAGACGTACTGTACATTTCCACCACGGCCGATCCGTCGTTCGCATAGCTGAGGAATTCGGAATCCACGGTGTAGGGAATGCGGAGGGGTGGGGCAGCCTTTTGTGGGAACGCCTGGGCGACGACCAACGCGAATGCCGCCAAGACAAGGATGGCTGCCGCAATCATACGCTTTCTGGCGCGAGGTACGCGCGCCACTGTCCAAGAGGTTTGGCTCGCGGCAAACCCAGCCTGCACGTTCTTCCGCAGGGAAGCTGGGACAGGCGGTGCGGTCCAGGCATCCAGTAATTCATCGAGTTCGGAATCGTTCATGGTCTTCGCTCCAGGCCCGGCGCGTAAGCGGCGAGCGTCTCTTTCAAACTGGCGCGGGCGCGCTGCAGGCGGGACTTTACCGCGCCCGGATCGAGAAGCATCACGCGCCCGATCTCCGCCAACGGCATCTGCTCGTAATGCGCGAGGATGAGCACGTCCCTCTGCGGCTCCGGCAACTGCATCACGGCGCGCGCGACCAAGCCTTCGAGCTCCGTGCGCAAGGCTTCGTCTTCGGGCGATCGATGGTTCCCCGCGTGCCGGCCATATTCACCTGCCAAAGCGTTCTTCCCCAGCCGCTTCAGAGCCTGGTTTCTAACCACGCCGAAAAGGTAGGTGCGAACCGAGGCGCGGCGCGGATCGTATGAGCATTCCGGACGCAGCATCTGCAAGAAGCAGTCCTGCACGATGTCTTCGGCATCCGCCACCGAACCGGTCAGCCTGTATGCGAAGCGGAACAGGGGCAAATGATGTTCGTCGAACAGTTGCAGAAATGCGGCTTCCCGGCCTTTTCGGGCTGCTTTGACCAGATCCATGCTTGTCTAACAGTATTACCGCGAGGGGCGAAAAGGAATCGCATCAGTGGACGTATTTCGGTGGCTGTCCCTTCTCCCATGGATCGTAGTCGGACGCGAAGCGGACCCGCTCGCTGATGGACGGGTGATCGTAGAGCCAGAACTCAATGAACGGACTGGGGTTGGGATCGTCGAGCGATACTTCGCCGAGAATTTGGAAGGCGTTGGCGGCCTCTTCCGATGAATTGGGCACGATGCCGTGGATCACCTCCAGCCCATAGATATCGGCATTGTGCTCCAGCACGCGGCTGAAGGAACCGGACACCGGTTCGGACAGGAAGCCGAAGACCGCCAGCGCGAGCAGCAGCACAGGCAGGGAAGCCCAGTCGCTGACATCGCGGATCGCCCAACGGGCGCCGAAGCGCGCCAGCGCCCAGCGCATCGCGTGATACGCCAGGAACAGGAAGATCAGAATGCCCAGCAGGGCCGCACCCATGCCGATCCACACGTGCCCCAAAACATAGTGCCCCATTTCGTGGCCGAAAACGAAGAGGGTCTGTCCGGTATCCATCTTTTGGATGGTGTTGTCCCAGACCACCACGCGCTTGGATGCGCCGATGCCGGTGACGTAGGCGTTCAGCGATTTCAACTTCTCGCTGGCCAGCATTTCGAACATGCGATCGGGGGGAATCTCCAGGCCTCCGCGCGCCACCACCTTCTCGATGGCAGCCACTAGCGCGGGTTGCGTCGCTGCCAGCGGCTGGAACTTGAAGAAGAGCGGCTCAACCACGACCGGCTCGATGAACATCAGGAACACGACCATAGGCACGGCCGCCAGCCAGAAGTAGAACCACCAGCGGCGCGGGCTGCGGCGCATCGCGCCATAGAGCACCCAGATGGCGATGCCGGCCAGGGCGAAGGTGAGGAGTTCGCCCTTGGTCCAGTCCCAGAACCACGACGGCCAGTCTTGGATGGATTGCTCGAACTTGAGCGAGAGGTGGTGGCCGTAGAGGGAGATGGGCAACTCCAGAGCGTCGATCGCCAGCAGCAGCAGCGGGGCGAAAATGTAGGCTTGCAGGATGCGGCGGCGCGTAGCGGATTCCGCGAAGTTGCGCAGACGCGGGGCGACGCGCCAGGCCAGCACGGCGATCAGAACGAGGATGCCGTAGGCGGTGGCGGCGAAGTGCAAGCGGTTGCGGGCGGCCGCGTATTCGATGGCTTTGGCGAGTTTGTCCGGTGGGAGCGTGTAGGTTTTGGCGGCTAAGAGCAGGGCTGGAAACATATTTCTCCTTTTCCCCAGACGGTCTGGCGGCCCACGCCGGTCCACTGGCCGGCGCGGAGGTAGGGCAGGAATTCGCCCAAATCGCCATCATACTCGGCTTCTCCCGTAAATCCACTCAGCGGGTGGACTTGGCCGGTGCGGCTGGAGCGGCGCTCAATGTCGTGCCAGGTGAGTTCGCAACGCGCGAGGCGCACGGCGGCGGCGCGCTCGCCCATGGCGCGGAAATCGATATCGAGGGGGCCGGGTCCGTACAGCGCGCGCAACGTGCTGATGCGGTCGCGCAGGCGGGCGAAGAGTATGGGGAATTCGGGGCGGTCCGCTCCCTTTAATTCGGTCGGTGTTACGAATTGCACTCGGATATGGGCGGCGTGCTCGGGCGGGCCGTCCAGGTTGATCGCGATATTCTCTTGATCGACGGAAGTCAGTTCCGCGCTGGTGCGTCCGGGCCCCAGGCCTTTCTGGGCGAGACGTGCGAACGCTGCGACGAACAGGGGACGCCGATCGGCAGTCGAGTCGTACAGGTGCACGTCGAAGTGAAATGCCGCCCCCGGCGCGATGGTGCGACCATCAAGCTGCGCGGCGCGGATTACGAAGGGACGCGGCGGATCGGCGAGGCCGCTGGGTCCGGCACTCGCCTTTGGCGCGAAGATGCCCGCGTATTCCGTCGCGGCGGTTTCGCGCAGGATCATGCCAAACCCGCCGCGCAGCGTATTGCCGGCTTTGCCTGGTGGAAAATACAGCGATCCGGCCGCGCGAAAGTTGAGGCGCAGCCGAATCAATTCGAAGGTCACGGTGTCACTTTAGCAAATGCGCGACAGTCTAGCTCTCAAGACGTTCGATGCGAGGCTCGTGGTTCTGGGCTGTGGCGGCCAGTGTCTCGACGACGTCGAGGATGCGGCTGAACCGCTCGTTATATTTGGCGTCGCGTTCCGCCGCGCGCTTCTCTTCGGCCTGTTGCATGTGGGCGATGAGTTCCACGGTTTGCGCGAGGGCTTCCAGGCGTTCGTCGATTGTCATCGTTGTTGCCAGTATAGCGTGAGCAGGCTTGGCGAAATGCGGCCCGTTCACACGATTTGCTCTGCGCCGGCCGGCATGTTGCAAAACCGAACGCTTCCGCGGCGCCACAAGGAAAGCAGCCAGCCGACGGGGATCCTTCCGCCGGCAGCGCAAAACTTTACGGCAGCACGCGGAAGGGAACGTTACTGGAAAGCGTGCCCCTGGGTGTTGCCACCTGGACCTTTCCAGTGGTCGCACCTGCGGGCACGGTGGTCGTGACTAAGTATCTCGATACCACAGTGAACGTTGCTGGCGTGCCGTTAAAGGTGACGCTGGTCGCGCCGGTCAGGTCGCTTCCCAGAATCTTGACGGCCGCTCCCACCTCGCCGGAGGCGGTCTGTGTTTCCACAAACGGGCCTAGTCCCACAGACAGGCTGAAGATCGTGCCATAGCCGTTAGCCCCGCCGGCCGCCGTCGTCCCATAGAACTCTCCATTGGTGGCCTGGACCAGCCCCGCCGTGGGGCCTGAACCGTCCGTGCACCCGCTCTGGGCGCAGAAGTTGTAGAGCGTCGTCAGCGTGCCACCCGGAGTGATTCTGAAGACCGTCCCAGAATAGCGGTTGCCCAACCCGCAGCAGGGTGTCCCGCCGCTGGATGTGGTTCCGTAAAGGTTCCCGTCGGTGGCCTGGACTAGAGCCGAATCGGGGTAGAAGCCGTCGGCACAATTGGCTTGCGCGCAGAAGCTGTGTAGCGTCGTCAGCGTGCCAGCCGGAGTGATTTTGAAAACCGTCCCGCCGCCGTTGGCCCCGTCCAAATATGTTGTCCCGTAGAGGTCCCCGTTGGTGGCCTGCACCAGCCCTGTTAAGGAGTCGCCGCCGTCCGGACATCCGCTCTGGGCGCAGAAGTTGTAGAGCGTCGTCAGCGTTCCGCTCGGGGTGATTTTGAAGACCGTCCCGTTCCCGTAAGCCCCGCCGATGGTGGTTGTCCCATAGAGGTACCCGTTGGTGGCCTGGACCAGCGGCGCATATGGGTCGTCGCCGTCCGCGCAATTGACTTGCGCGCAGAAAGTATACAGCGTCGTCATCGCGCCACTCGTAGTGATTTTGAAAATCGTGCCGGCGCCGCCGCCCGCCGAGCCTTCCACTGTGGTCCCATACAGGTCCCCATTTGCGGCCTGGACCAGCCCCGAAAAGGGCAACGCGCCAGCCACGCCCTGTTGGGACCCGAAGGTGTATAGCGTCGTCAGCGGTCCATCTGGGGCGATCTTGAAGACCGTTCCGCCGGGGATCGTGTCCGGCGGCACAACCCCACCGCCCTCGGTTGTCCCGTAGAGCTCCCCATTCGGCGCCTGGACAAGTCCGGCGTCCTCGGGGTAATAACCGTCCGTGCAAGACGGAAAGCCGCCTTGGGAGCAGAAGCTGTACAGCGTCGTCAGCGTTCCGCTCGGGGTGATTTTGAAGACCGTGCCGCCCTGCACGTAGGCCCCGCCGGCGTTGGTGGTCCCGTAGAAATCGCCGTTGGTGGCCTGGACCAGAGGCGCAGAGGGCTCATAGCCGTCGGTGCCGTCGAAGTTGTGCAGGGTGGTGAGCGTCTGCGCGGGTAGGGCGATCACGGCCGCTGCGCACAGCGCTAGACGCAGAGCTGCGTAAGCGTTTACGATTCGTTTCATCAATGTACTCCTCTTCTTAACTTATCCGGCCGAAGCCACCGTCACTGCGTCGTAGAAGCCCTTCCCCGCCGCGGCCAGCCGCTCCAACAACGGCGCGGGCTTCCAGTGGTCGCCCAACCGCGCGCGATATTCGTTCACTTTCGCCAGCACGTGCGCCAAGCCGAGCGAATCGGCATAAGCCATAGGTCCGCCGCGATGGCGCGGGTAGCCGAATCCATATGCATAAATCACATCGATATCGCCGGGCCGGATGGCGATGTGCTCATCGAGCACGTTGGCGCCTTCATTCGCCAAGGCCACCATGATGCGCGAGAGAATCTCATCGTCGGCGACCGGCTGCCGCGTGATATCCCGCTCGTGCGCCGCCTTCTCCGCCAGCTCTTCAATCAGCGGATCGGGAATTGGCGTGCGGCTGCCGGCTTCATATCGATACCATCCCGCGCCCGTCTTCTGGCCGTAGCGGCCCATTTCGTAGAGCCAGTCGGGCACGGGCGATTCCGGCCCTTCGGCGCGGCTGGCGCCGATCAAGCGCAAATACTGGCGGATGCGCGCGCCCACGTCGATGCCCGCGATATCCTGCATGCCGAACGGTCCCACGGGCATGCCGAAGCCAGTCATGACTTGATCGATTTGGGGGACGCTGGCGCCCTCTTCCAGCAGCAGGTAACCTTCGCGCATGTAGTAGGCCAGCATGCGGTTGGCGACGAAACCGAAACAGTTGCCCACCACCACGCCCACCTTGTTCAGCTTCTTCGAGAGCTTCAGCGAGGTGGCGATGGTCTGGTTGCTCGAATCGCGCCCGCGCACGATTTCCATCAGCTTCATGACATTCGCGGGGCTGAAGAAATGGTGGCCGATCACGCTGGCTGGACGCCCGCTCGACTGCGCGAATTGATCGATATCCAGCGTGGACGTGTTGGACGCCAGCACGCAATCGGGCTTGGTGACACGGCCCAGATCCGCGAAGACGGACTTCTTCAATTCCAGGTTTTCGAATACGGCTTCGACCACGATATCGACTTGATCGAAACCGTCGTAGGTGAGCGTGGGGCGGATCAGCGACATGACCTGGTCCACCTGCTCGGGCGTCATCTTGCCTTTGGATGCGGAGATGTCGTAGTTCTTGCGGATAGTACCGAGGCCTCGGTCGAGAGCCGACTGATCGGATTCCTTGAGCAGCACGGGGATCCCGGCGTTGGCGTAATTCATGGCGATGCCGCCGCCCATGGTGCCTGCGCCCACCACCGCCGCTGCCCGGATTTCCAGCGTGGGCGTGTCTTTCGGCACGCCCGGAACCTTGGCAGCTTCGCGCTCGGCAAAGAACAGGCGGATCAGGTTGCGGGATTCGGCGGAGAGCACGCAATCGGCGAAGATCTCGATTTCACGCGCGGAGCCTGCGTCGAAGCCCCCTTGGACGCCGGCCGCGATAGCGTCGACCGCAGCGAAGGGCGCATGCGCGCCGCGCGCGGTCTTCTTCAGGCTGGAGCGCGCCGCGTCGATCGCGGCGGCGGCCGCTGCGTAATCGTCGATCTTGCTTTCCTGCTCACTGACCTTGCGCGTTTCACCAGCGGCAGCCTTGGCCAGTGCGAAGGCAATTGCGCCCGCCAGCAGGTCGCCATCGACAATTTGGTCTATGATGCCCTCGGCCAGCGCACGCTTTGCGCCGATGTGCTGGCCCAGCGTGCAGAGCTCCACGGCAGTGGCCACCCCGCACAGGCGCGGTAGACGCTGCGTGCCGCCCGCGCCGGGAATGATTCCCAGCAGCACTTCGGGCTGACCGACCTTGGCGCCCGGCACGGCCACACGGTAGTGGCAGGCCATGGCGAACTCCAGCCCGCCGCCCAGCGCCGTGCCGTGGATGGCGCATACTACCGGCTTGGGACAGTCCTCGATACGCTGCAACAGCGCGTGGACGCGATGCGAACGGTCGATCGAAACTTCGCGGTTGGGAATGGCGCCGAAGATCTTGATGTCGGCCCCGGCGATGAACGTGTTGCCCGCGCCGATGAGCACGACGGCTTTGGCGGCCGTGTCGGCGGCGGCACGTGCCACACCCGCATCGATGCCTTCGGGCACGCCGGGGCTGAGGGCGTTTACGGGCGGATTGTTTATGGTCAGGATGGCAACGTCGTCTTGGACGGCGTATTGGACGAGTTCTGGCATAGGATTGATCCGATCCATTATGGCACCGGCGCGGGCGGCTTCGCGGGGATCAGCGTCAGCTCGGCTTTCTCGCCGCTGCCTTCTTGGATGTGCACGGAGCGGGCGAGATCCTCCACCGCCTTCAATACCATATAATCTTCGGGTTCCTCTTCCCAGGCGTAAAGCTTGTAATCGCCCGGCTCGATAGCCTAGAGGACAAAGCGGCCATATTGGCGGGCAGTGACATCTTCGTAAGTGGGACCAACAGAACCGTAGCGCCGGGCGCAGGCTGGCGCCTATGCCGTTCGTTGCATCGACGCCGGAGCCCTGCAATTCCCGAATCGCCGATACGGGATGGACTTCACATAGTAGCCGTCCGGCAAGCCGCCCACCACGACCTTGTAGACATCCGCGCCGACTTCGCCCAGCGTGAAGCCACTGTCTTCTTCGGCTTGCCGGGCCTCGGGCCAAAGCGTATCTTGTTCCCATCGGGATCGCGCAGGCCGACTTCGATTTGAGCGAGATTTGCGGGAGGCGGACCCTCGAAGGCGAGGCGTCCCGCAGCGCGGCGCCGACATCCAAGGTAAGAACCACATCTTCGATGTTTTCGCTTCCTACTTCAAGCCGCTTGTGAGCGGTTGGGATCGCGTCCTTTCCATTAATCAGGTAGGTCCCATAACATCGCGCTAAGGATGTAGGATTCCGGAGCAATATTTGGTCAGATCGAAATTGCCTTCAGGATCGACGACCGTCGCCGTAAGGTGCATGACATTCGTGCGGCTACCCGCAAGCAATAGGTGCTTAGCTTCCTCCAGCGCTTCGAGCGCGAGAGTGCGAGGAACTGTCGGGAATCCGATCAGGAAGTCTTCGAGTGTGTCGCCGCCCTCCAGGTAGTCGAACAGAGTCCGGACCGGCACGCGTCCCCCTGAACACGGGAACACCGTGCAGTGTATCCGGGTCTCTTGTGATAGCCTGCGCCACGTCTTCCATTTCTCCTCAAAGGCGTGTACGGCGTGCGCCTGCTATTGCACCCTCATCCCGTGGGCACGCCCGGCCCGCTTGCGCGGCGCGCGAGGCGACATCGAACAGACTGACCGGCGAATTTCATCGAGCAAGCGAAGATTTAAGCTGCACGGCGAACAACCCCCCGCTCGGGCAAGCGGGCCCTTTTTCTCCGTCGCACGGCGCAAATCACTCTTCCTGATTTGGAGGCAGTCGGGGCGGGCCGGTAGAACCCGACGACAGAGATTTTCTGGTCTTAGGTTTGCTGGTGCTGCTATCGTCATTGGTTCACCAGTCCTCACGCCCGGACATAAAGCATCGCGGCGCGCGGCGCCGTGAAGCCGGCTTACGTTTGCTCCTGAGAGAGGCAGAGAATGCTGTCTTCGACATTCGACCTGGCATTAATGGCGCGGAACCGATTGAGCAAGTGCGCCGATGGGTTTCGGCCCGGCTGTCTCAACTCGAACATGCAGCGTCGCCCTCCGGTTCCCCGGCACTCAAGCCGTCGCCACGGCTGAGAAACGGATTCCAAACCCAAGCCGCCTCTCCCAAAGCTAGCGCACATCCTACAACGATTCCGCATCCTCTGGTGAAAAACTATGTGGCATTAGGCTGAATCGACCGCCCCACAATGCGACCCATAATCGTTAATCTGTGCGCCGCACTACACGAGTTGGGCTTTGACCGTGCCGGTGACGTGTCCTCCGGACGCCTCTAACTGGGTCGTTGCTTTTCCAGAACGATGGTAACGTCGAAGGATCCCTGCGGCGTCGTGACGTGGTTGGCAATCGTGAGGGTTTGCCCATCCGTGGAAAGGGTCCAGCTTTCCCGCTGTACGATTTCCATCCCCTGTACTTCACGCTTGCTTTCAATCAACAGCGCGTCGCCATCCCACTGCGCGCTACCGGTGAACTCCTGTCCGCGGATGACATTCTTGCACTCCGCGCCATCCGTGGTGTAGGCCAGGTCGGTGACAATCTCGCGTTGCTGGCCAAATTGAGTCGTCTTTATCTTCAAGTGCGAGTCGTGCTGGACGATCTTGCGGACCAGCCTGTCCGGCTGCGGCAACGGAGCGAAATTGCTCTTAGCGGGGTTCATCTTCCATTCGCCGCTGAAATTCGGTTGCGCCCATACCTGATTGACCGCTCCCAACAGTACTGCCAGCGGCAACATTCGGAAAGCGAGTTTCTTGATTTGCATCTGATCCTCTTTAGATTGACTGTAATGTTCCTTTTGAGAAATCTGCGTCAAAATACTCTTCAGCGGGTTCCCAGCACGATGTTGTATTTGGGTCCCCAGGTACCCTGCATCGAAGTCACATCGAAGCACTGAAACGGCCCGCTTCTCTGCAGTGGGTGACGCCTGGTTTGAAAACGGACGCGATCCGGATCCCAATTCTCCCCGGTTTCGGCCAAAAGATCGTACAGCCCCGGCGCGATGTGCCGAATGCAGACCTTATTCTTCGCCTGGATGTATACAACTCGAACGGGCGATGCCGTGTCAGCCTCCACCAGCTTGGCGACAGCGTCCTGGCTGGTGCGGTTTGAAACCCACAGCTCGCTTCCGCCGGACATCCGGGTGCGCAGCATTTCGGTCCCGTTTTCCGGCGTCCCCGGCGCAACCGGGGCCGAGTCCCGCTGGCCGGCCGCGCCCTTGGCAGCCGCCGCTAGCCGCTCCGACGGTCTTTCTCCTATCTTCGGGATTGACTTCCAAAGGTCCATAGCCTCGCCGCGCGCCCAGCTCGACAATGCGTCAGCCGTGGTGGGTACGTCGCCAATGGGACTAACGATACGCGAAGGCATCAGGATCGTCGGTCTGGACGAACCGTCCTGAAGAATCAGAGATTCCAGGGCGGGAACCCGAAGTGCGTCGGCCAGCAAGATGCCGATAGCCAGCGGCGCCAGACAAACCAAGCCCAACCATACGGCCTTTATCGGCCGGCGAAATTGAATTTTCCGCGGAAACCGATCGGGACCGCTAGGACGCGGAGGGACGACGACGGCAGGAGCGGGGTCGGCCGGCTTGGGCGGCGGCGCGGGTTCCGGGCGGCGTTCTCCAAAAACACGCGAATTCTTAAGCGTGAAGTATGCTTCGTTAATCCTCTGCAGTTGTTGCTCGGCTCGGTCTTGCAACTCGGGATCGGACTGAAATCGATCCGGGTGCCATACGCGCACAAGGTCTTTGTATGCCTGCCGGATCCCCTCCCACGAGGCGGCGTGGTCCAGGCCCAATACGCGAAAACATTCGGCGCGAGACATCTGCGTGCCTTGCCGATTTGTCCGGGAATAGGGTGGCTCGTGTGCAGTCGACGACATAGAACCCCCGCCGAATTTGCGGCAGCCTTCGGCCCGATTCCACGTTGATAGTGTGGCATGAATCTACAGGGAAGTAAGTGCTATCGAAAGATAGACAATTGTGGGCTACCGGTTTAACTGCTCGGTAATAGTAACCGGCGCGCTCAGGCGAAAGCTGATCTTGGACTCCGTCGGCAGCGTAACCGCTTTATTGCGGGTGGCCACAACTCCGCCGCCGCCCGCCGCACCACCCGCGCCCGCGCCTATGGCAGCGCCCTTGCCGCCTCCGGCAAGCGCCCCGATGATGGCTCCTATGCCCGCCGCGGCGGCCACAATTCCCACTTGGTCTCCGGTGGCCATGTTCTCGGATTGCTTCCGAAGGGTCTCGGTCTTTATGTCCACATGCTGCCCGTCGGACGTAGTCAGTTTGGTCAGTTCCAGCGCTAGCGTGGCTTTACCTTTTACGTTGGATTTCTGCGCCTCCGCCACGCGGCCTTCGACGTGTGCGCCTTTCTCGGCGATCACGAATCCGCCCGCGGAGAGGGGCGCATCCAGCGTGCCTGTGAATGTGTCGCCAGCCTGATTGTGTTCGCTCGAAAGGCTTTCACCCAGGCGCACCGGCAATGTCATGCCCGTCTGCAAGGTGACCGAGGGGGCCGGCGGAGCCACCGCTTCGGTAACGGGCGCTGGAGGCGCTATGGGAGCGGGAGCCGGCTCGGGGTTCATCGGAGGTGCAGCGGATTCCTGGATCGGCGGTGCGGCAGGCGCCGGATCCGCAGGCGGCTGATTCTGGGCGACCTTGATCGCAGGTGTAGTCACAGTTGGAGCCACAGCGGATGGTGTCCGCAGCATCGGTTGTGAGTGGTGCGGCATCTTCACAACTTTGGCCGGCGTCTCCTTTGGCGCGGAAACTTCCGGCGCGGGTGTCGCGGCGGGTGGGGCGCTTTCTAAGGGGGTAGGGGCTGGCGCTGAGGCTACTGGCGCAGGCGCCGGGGCGGCGCTTGCAATCGAAACCGGAGCGGCAACCTGCTTCGGCCGCTGGGTGAACTTCATAATCAGGGCGCCACCCAGTGCCCCAACCAGTACGAGCAGTCCTATTTGAAGTGGTTTCATCTGGTCCGTATATCCCTATTCCGTCGGACGAACCGGCACGCGCTTCCGTTTCCAGTGTACCGCCGGACAAAACAGGTAAAATAGGTAATCCAGGCGATGTTCCACTTCCCAGCCCAATTCGCAATCGGACCGGTGCGCGTAGCTCCGGCTACCGTGCTGGCCCCTATGGCCGGTGTCACCGACACTGTGTTCCGCCGCTTCATTCGCAACCTGGGCGGTTGCGGCCTGTTGATGACCGAATTCACCAGTTCGCACGGTGTCAGCGCTTCGTTGCGCGCGCGCAAGCCCACTCGCACGCTGCTGAAGTATCTGGCCTTCGATCCGGTGGAGCGGCCCATCACCGCGCAGTTGTTCGGCGCCGACCCCGCTGTCATGGCCGATGCCGCCCGCGTCTGCCAGGATCTGGGTTTCGACGTGGTGGATCTCAACTTCGGCTGCCCCGTGAACAAGGTTGTGAAATGCAACGGCGGCTCCGGCCTGCTGCGCGACCTTCCACTCGTGGAACGGCTGCTGCGCGAGGTGCGCGCGGCCATCTCCATTCCGCTGACCATCAAGTTCCGCGCCGGTTGGAGCGATCGGGAACTGGTCGCAGTCCGTCTGGCGCGCCTGGCTGAGGATTGCGGAGTGGCGGCGCTGGCGCTGCATCCGCGCACCCGCGAGCAAGGCTATAGCGGCCAAGCGGATTGGACGCGCATCGCCGAAGTAAAGGCCGCCGTGCGCATTCCGGTGATCGGAAACGGCGATATCAACTCGCCGGAAGACGCCGTCGGCATGGTGGCCCAGACCAACTGCGACGCGGTCATGATCGGCCGCGCGGCATCGTCCAATCCGTGGATCTTCCGCCAGATCGCGCAGTATCTCGCGACTGGCACTTACGATCAGCCCAGTCACCAGGATCGCTACCGGATGATGCGCACTTACTACGCTATGCTGATCGAACGGCAGGAGCCGGATTGCGTGGGCAAAATGAAGCAGTTTGCCACGTACTTCACGCATGGCGTGCGGCACGGCGCGCAGTTGCGGGCTGCCGTATATCGTGAGATGGAAGGCGCCAAGATCCTGGAGTTGGTGGACGAGTTCTTCAACCGTGAAATGGTGGCCGCCTGAGCCCGGTGAAGAGTCCGGTGAAGAAGGTCAAGATCGTCACTGACGGCTCCTGTCTAGGCAACCCCGGCCGTGGCGGCTGGGCGTGCATCCTTCGCTACAACGAACATAAGCGCGAGCTATACGGATACGCACCGCACACCACCAACAATCGTATGGAACTGACCGCCGCCATCGAAGGCCTAAAGGCGCTGAAAGAACCGTGTGAAGTGGAAGTTGTCACCGACTCGGAGTATGTGAAGAACGGCATCACCACTTGGGTGCATAACTGGAAGCTTCGCAACTGGACCACCAAAGAGAAGAAGCCGGTGGTCAATCGGGACCTCTGGGAGGAGTTGGATGAAGCGGCGGCCGTGCATAAGACCACCTGGTCCTGGACCAAGGGGCACGCATCCCACACCGACAACAACCGTTGCGACGAACTGGCCCAAATGGCCGCGCGCGAGCAGCGCCGCAGCACCATTTGAGATAGAAGCCGGAGGCCGATAGCTTCGCTCGAAATCCTTGCCGGAGCCGGCTAACCAATCGATGCCATGATCGTCTACAATTGCGGATAATCTAGGCGTATGGCCAAGCCCACCGATGTGGTCCAAGGAGCCGCCTCTCGGGTGCGATCGGCCTGGTGGTCCGGTAGGTTTGAGGTGCGAGCTTTGCGCAAAGTCCGTCTGCGTCTTCGTTCGCTGTTCTGCCGGCGCGGGGTGGAATGCGAGCTTGAAGCCGAACTTCGCTTACATCTCGACCGGCAGATCGAGGAGAACCCTGCCTCCGGCTTGGCGCCTGACGAAGCCCGCAGGGCCGCGTTGCGCGCGATCGGAGGTCTGGCTCAATATCAGGAGGAATGTCGCGATATGCGCCGTGTAACGCTCATTGAGAATCTCGCGCGGGACCTGCGCTTCGGCTTCCGCACCCAATGCCAGTCGCCAGGCTTCGCCGCGATCGCTGTTCTCACTTTGGCCCTCGGGATGGGCGCCAATACGGCCATCTTTTCGGTGGTCCACGCCGCCTTGCTCCGGCCGCTGCCGTATGCCCAGCCCGACCGACTGATCACCATCGGCGAAGTGCGCGGCCAAGAGGGATTATCCGACAGCCTGAGCCTGGACTCGTGGAACGTATCTAACCCCGACTACCTCGACTGGAGGACACAGTCGAAAACCTTTGGATCGTTCGCCGGGTTCACGGGAGACGGTTTCACGCTGCGCGGCGCGGGCGAGGCGGAGACTGTCTTCGCCGCGCAGACGACAACCAATTTCTTCTCCACCCTCGGCGTCAAACCGCTGCTCGGACGCGATTTCCAGGCCGGCGAAGAGGCCGCTGCCGGCCCCTATGTCGCCATCCTCGACTATCGTTTGTGGAGAACCCGGTTCGGCGCGGATCCGAAGGTCGTCGGCCGCTCCATCCAGCTTGACTCCAATAGCGTCACCATCGTCGGCGTTCTTCCTCCCCAGTTTGAATTCGCGCCGCGAGGGAACGCGCAGATCTGGGTGCCCCTGCATATCACTCCGCAAATGGCCACACGGCGCAGCCTCCGCTGGATGCGCGTCATCGGCCGCCTGGCTCCGCGCGCCACTCCCGTGCAGGCTAGGTCCGAAATGGACCTGATCAATTCGCGCCTTGCCGCCGCTTACCCGCATCAAAACGGCGCGATTCGGATCGTGATGGTTCCGCTGCGAGATCGCATCGTCGGTCGAGTGCGGCCACTGCTGATGGTGCTGTTCGGCGCCGTGGGTTTTGTGCTGCTGATTGCTTGCGCCAATGTCGCCAATCTGCTGATGGCGCGGGCGGCGGGCCGGCGGCGGGAATTCGCGGTGCGCATCGCACTCGGGGCCGGCCGCGGCCGGTTGACTTTGCAGCTCCTGGCCGAAAGCTTGATCCTCGCTTCGGCAGGAGCCGTGCTCGGCCTGTTCATCGCGGTGTGGGGAACGAAGCTGCTCATTGCCGCGATACCCCAGGCCCTGCTCGATTCGACGCCATTCCTGCGCGACGCCCGTGTCGATCCCGTGGTGCTGGCATTTCTGTTCGGGACCATGATCTGCACCGCTGTCGCCTTCGGCCTGGCGCCCGCGCTCGAGCTGTTCAATAGTAACGTGGGCGCGACGCTGAAGGACGAAAGCCGCGGATCGGCGGGGGGAATTCGTACGCGGCTCCGCCACGCGCTGGCGATCGCGGAGATTGCCTTCTCGCTGGTACTGCTGGTCGGCGCGGGCTTGATGGTGAAGAGCCTTACGGCACTGCTCGATCGCAATCCCGGCTTCGCCACCGGGCGCCTCCTGACCTTCTCGATATTCCTGCTGCCGGGTTCGTACCCCAAAGATGCCGACGCCGTCCGTTTCGACCGGGCGTTCACCAATCGCATTGGCGCTCTGCCGGGGGTTGTGGGAATAGCATCCACCAGCGTCGTTCCGCTCACCGGCGGTGGCAACACCATCCGCTTCGCGATTGAAGGCCATCCCACGGCCACGGGCCAGGAGAATGAATGCAATATCCGCGACGTCTCCTCCGGCTACTTTTCCATCATGGGAATTCCGCTCGTCGAGGGCCGCTTTTTCAGCGATTCCGAAGATAACGCCTCCACGCCTATGCGCGTCATCGTCAACCAGGCGTGGGTCAAGCGAAATCTTCCGAATGAGAACCCCATCGGAAAACGCATTAAATTTACTTACTCAGCCACGCAACCGTTCCGCCAGATCGTCGGCGTGGTCGGAGACATTGCAGACGCCGGTTTGGACAGCGCCAATGAACCGATTCTCTTCGCGCCGTACCTCCAGGATGTGAGTCCGTTCATCACTTATACAGTGCGCACCGCAAGCGATCCAGCCGGCCTGACCGGCGCTGTCCGCGTCGTCCTGCGGAATACGGATCCCCAATTGATTCTGATTGCCCCGGCGACCATGGATCAGATCATCGCGCAGTCGCCCTCGGTTTTTCTCCGCCGCTACCCCTCCTTGTTAATCGGGAGCTTCGCCGGGCTGGCGCTGATTCTGGCGATGGTCGGGCTGTATGGACTGCTTTCTTATTCCGTCTCGCAGCGCACCCGCGAATTGGGCATTCGGATGGCTCTCGGTGCGCAACCGGGCGACGTGGTGCGCCTGATCTTGGGAGAAGGAGCGCGCCTCACCGCGATTGGCGTTGGAGTTGGCGTGTTCGCGGCGCTGGGGCTGACGCAGCTCATGCGCAGCCTGCTGTTTGGCGTCAGCGCCGTAGACCCCGTGACCTTCGCCGGCGTCGCCGTACTCGTGACGCTGGTGGCCACCGCTGCGTGTTACATCCCGGCCAAACGCGCCATGCGGACCGACCCCATAATCGCCTTGCGCTATGAGTAGGCGGCGGGCATGGCCGGACTCACCCCACCGCAGTGCGCGCATGGGATCGACACGTGTGGCTCGTTCTGCCGTGACGTATCCTGCCAGAAGGGTCATTTCCGGCTCAGGCCGCCTGTAATAACGGCTGCGCCCAAGATTGGCCGCCCCACAATACCCGCTGGTAGACTATTTTGATGGTGCGTCCTGAGAGACCTTCCCTTCTTCTACTTGCCGCCGCGCTAATCGCCGCCGGCCAGCCTTCCTCCCCACACAAACAGATCGAAGCACTCCTCGATCGTCACAGCGCCGAGTATACCCAAGCGTCCAAGACAATCTGGGAATACGCGGAGCTGGGCTATCACGAAGACAAGAGCTCGGCTTTGTTGCAGCGCGATCTGAAGAAGGCCGGTTTCCGCATCGAGGCCGGCGTGGCTGAGGAGCCTACCGCGTTCATCGCTACCTACGGCCAGGGCAGTCCCATCATCGGCATTCTGGGTGAATTCGACGCCCTGCCGGGTCTCTCGCAAGCCGCCCTGCCGGATCGCAGCCCCCTGGTAGCCGCAGGTCCCGGCCATGGCTGCGGCCACAATCTTCTGGGTTCGGGAGCGGCCCTCGCGGCGGTGGCCCTCAAAGAATACATGGAAACCAATCGCGTGACGGGAACGCTGCGTTACTACGGCACGCCCGCCGAAGAGGGTGGCGATGGCAAAGTCTACATGGTCCGTGCGGGACTATTCCGTGATGTCGATGTGGTCCTGCACTGCCGGCTGACCGCAATGCCGTCGCGAATGGCGGCGCGCTGGCCATTACATCCGCCAAGTTCCTATTCCATGGTGTAGCGGCGCATGCCGCTTTCGCGCCCGATCGCGGCCGTTCGGCGCTGGACGCCGTGATGCTGATGGGCACCGGCATCGAATTCATGCGCGAGCATATCCCCAGCAATGCCCGCGTTCATTACATCGTCAGCAACGGAGGCGCCGCGCCCAATATCGTGCCCGACACGGCCGAACTTTTTCTGTATGCGCGCAGCCCGTCGCTCGACACGCTCGACGGCATCTGGGGTCGCATTGTGAAGATCGGCCAGGGAGCCGCCTTGATGACCGAGACAAGCCTGGACGTCAAGATACTCGGCAGTGACAACAACATCGTAGCCAACGATGCGCTGGCAAGGGTGGCACAGAAGAACCTGGAGGAGGTCGGCGGGCTCCGCTATACCGCGGAAGAGAAGCATTTCGCCGAGGTATTGCAGAAGAGTTTGCCCGCGGGCAGTGCCGGGGATCCTGGATTGCCGGCTTCCATCCAGCCTTTGCGCCCGTTCAATCCTAGTGAGCCGGCCGCTTCCACGGATGTGGGCGATGTGAGCTGGAATGTCCCCACCATCGGCTTCATCGCGGCCACATTTGCGCCTGGAGTGGCGCCGCACACCTGGCAAGCGGTCGCGTGCGCCGGTATGAGCATCGGCCAGAAAGGGATGCTGGTAGCAGCCAAGGCGCTGGCCTTTACGGGAGCGGATCTGTTCTCGAATCCGCAAATGATTCAGGACGCGAAGAAGGATTTCGCGCGCCAGATGGCGGGCAAGACCTATAAGTCCGAGATACCGGCCGGACAGAAGCCGCCGCTGGACTACCGCTGAACGCTTCAGTCGCCCCGCAGGGCAACCATAGGGTCGATGCGCGAAGCGCGGCGCGCAGGAATATATCCCGCGATCGACGCCACCGCGCTCAGCAACAAAACCGTAGCCGCAAATGCCGCCGGATCGGTGGGTTCGGTCTTGAAAAGCAGTGCGGCGATCCACCTGGCGGCAATCAGAGATGTAATGGTTCCGGCCGCGAGGCCGGCCAGCACCAGCCGCATGGTCCTCGCGATCACGCCCAGTTGTACGCGCTCCGTCGAGGCGCCCAACGCCATGCGAATGCCGATCTCCTGCGCCTGCCGGGTCACCGAATACGAGATGACGCCGTAAATGCCCAACGAAGCCAGTAGCAGTCCCAGCCCGGCGAAAATGCCCACCAGTATCACGAAAAACCGGCGCGGCGAAACTGCGTGATCCACGATACTTTGGATCGGACGGAATTCCGCGGCGGGCTGCTCGGGGTTGTACCCGCGCAATGTGCGCATCAGGCTCGACACCAGCGTCTCGGGCGCCATCTGGCTGCGAACTACCAGCTCCGCTCCTTCCGGATCGGCCTGCGTCTCGGGCAGGTACATCTCAATGCCGGAACCTTCTTCCACGCTGCTTTCACGGACCTCGGAGATCACGCCGATCACGCGCGTATCCATTCCGTTGACCAGGGCGGTGCGCCCGAGTGGGTCCTGGCCGGGCCAATGGCAGCGGGCGGCCGTCTGATTAATGATGACGACCCGTTCACTCTTCGGCATGTCCTGCCAGTTGAAGTCACGGCCTTCGCGCAATTGCATCCCGATGGCGCCCAAGTAGCCCGGCGTTACGACATATTCGAACGCCGCCCCCGGATCATGACCCTCGCTGTAAGTCCGTCCTTTCGCCCGCAGGCCCCCGCTCCGGTTGCGGTCGAGTGGTAGCATGTCCGCAACACCCGCCGATCTGAAGGATCGCACTGCGCCGTTCGGGCTTGCCGGCATCGTTGTAGTCGATCTTGATGGCGGCGGAGCGGCTGGGCTGGAATCCCAGATCCACGTCCAGCACGCGCAGAAAGCTGCGCAGCAACAGACCCGCGCCCACCAGCAGGAGGCAGGCCAGCGCGACTTCCGAGACGACCAGCATGGCACGCAGGCGTTCGTGTCTGCGGCCCGCACTCATCCCGTGGCCGGCATCCTTCAGTGCATCCTGCAAATTGCCGCCGGAAACTTTCAGGCTAGGGGCGAGACCAAACAGAATGGCTGCAGCCAGGGCGATCAGCAGCGTCCAACCCAGCGCTGCGCCGTCTACCCGGATGGTGTTCAGCAGAGGCAGCGCAATCGATCCCTGCCGCGCGAGATACCCGGTAATCGCGACCGCGAGCGCCCAGCGCGCTGCGCAAGGCAAACTCTTTACTGCGTGCGGCGGCGCGAGCGAGCAGTAGGTTTGACAAATTCACGCAGACGATCAGCAGAATCAAACCCACCGCGCACCATAGCACCACGAGCGAGCGGTGCAGCTTTCCGCTGACGTGGTCTTGCAGCCCAGTCATGGCCGTTGCGTAATCGTCATACCAGTCCTTGTGTGCGGCTCTGATCTGCGGCATGAGGACATCCACCTCCGCCTGCGCCTGGGCCACGGTCACACCTGGCTTGAGACGGCCTAACAGAGCCAGCGTGTTCCCCTCATTGCGAAAGACATCCATTATGCCCGGGACGAAAATGTCCGTTTTCAATGCAGGCGCGAAGACCGAACCGAAATCAAACGAAGCCGGAAGCACGCCCACCACCGTCACGGGGCTGTCGTTCAGCAGGATTGCCTGCCCCACGATGGCGGGATCCGCGGCGAAGTGCCGTTGCCAGAAGAAGTGGCTCAGCAAGACCGCGGCGCGGCCTCCTTTCCGACACTCTTCAGGAGTAAACAGCCGTCCCAGCGCAGGCTGGACACCCAAGGTGGGGAAGAAATCGCCGGCCACCGCGACACCCGCGACCTGCTGCGGCCCGCCGCGGCCAGTCAGCTTGTAATCCGTATCGCCAAAGTACGGATCGTAGCTGGTCACGTTTTGAAAGGAGCGATTGTGGTGCAGGAACTCCTCGTAGGCAGCCACGGTGTAAGTTACGGCGGACAGGCCGCCCACTCCACGGTCGCTGGCCATCCACACGAGCTGCTGCGGATTGCGAAACGGCAGGGGCCGTAGCAGGATGGTGTTCACCACGCTGAAGACCGCGATATTGGCGCCGATGCCCAAGGCCAGGATCAGCACGGCGACTGAAGCAAATCCGCGGTCGCGGCGCAGCGTGCGGAATGCGTAGCGCAGATCCTGCAGGAGCAGGTCGAGGGCCGGCAACCCGCGCGCTTCGCGATGTAGCTCCTGCGACTGCGCCACGCCGCCGAAACGAACTAAAGCCTGGCGGTTGGCTTCCTCGGACGAGAGGCCCCGCCCCAGATTCTCCTCGACGGCGAATGCCAGGTGCGCGACCATCTCCGCGTCCAGCTCGCGATCCATGGGTGTTTTGCGGAAGAAGGATCGCAGCCGCGCGAGTGCCTGCTGGAGCGCATCCCTCATTTGCCACCAACTTCTTGCTGCATGGCCAGTACACGTCCCATCACGCCGGAGAGCCTTTCCCAATAGGCGGCATCCTCCGTCAGTTTCTTGCGGCCTCGCTTGGTAATCGAATAGAACTTGGCTTTGCGGTTGTTGTCCGACGTGCCCCATTCTGCGGAGATCCAGCCGCGCTGCTGCAGCCGCACCAGCGAAGCGTAGATGGTGCCCTGGTTCAGCAGCACGGCGTCTCCGCTGGCCTGTTCGATGCGCCGCGCGATTCCGTAGCCATGCAGCGATCCCATGGCGGTCAGCGTCTGTAGCACCATCAGGTCGAGTGTGCCTTGTAATAGATCGAGCTTCTTCTCCGGCAAGTTGCGTTGCTCCTGTGTTATGGCCACAGTAGCAGACGCCGGTTCATGTGTCAACATGTAGGACAGGCCTCCCGGCCTGTCCGTGTACCCGAAAGACAGGCCAGGAGGCCTGTCCAACTGCTAATCGCCGCGCAGCATGGTCACCGGATCGATGTGAACGGCGTGAAACACAGCCGGAACCGCCGCCAGCACCGCCACCGCCAGAATCGTCAGCGACGGAAGCGCCAGCATCGCCGGATCGCCGGCCTTTACCTGATAGAGCAGCGTCTCGATGTACCGTACCGACGTCATGCCCAGCGCGACGCCGGCGAGCGCTCCGACCAGCACCATAGTGAAGACTTCCGTGGTCACCAGCCGCGCGATGTTTCGGGCGGGCGCGCCGATGGCCACGCGAATGCCGATTTCCCGTCGCCGTTGCAGCACGGAATAGTCGAGTACGCCATAGAGTCCGACGGCTGCTAGCAAAAGCGCGACACCGGCGAAGAACAGCCCGAGCATCGCCAGCAACCGCTCGCGCAACGTCTGCGCCCGGACCAACTCCGCCTGCGTGCGGATATTGCTCACGCGGAATTCGGGCCGCGCGCGCGGAACTTCCCGACGCAGGATGGAGGCCAGCGCCATGGGGTTCGCGCTGGACGTACGCACCATGAAGGTCGCGTCCCGTATCGGCCGCAGCGCGCCTTTTGAATCGATGGAATGAAACGGCACATAGGCCGAGGGCATTATGGGTTCCCGCATGCTGCGGTAGGGAGCATCGCGCACCACGCCGACAACCTTGCAAGGAGTGCCGTCCTTCGCGATCAATTGCCCTATCGGATTCTCCCCGTTGAAGAACTGCTTGACGAATGTTTCGTTGACGATCGCGGCTCCCGGGAAGGTGTCGCTGGGGCGGAAGTCTCTTCCGTCGACGAAGGTGAAGGGAATCTTCATAGTGTCCACCCAACCGGGAGAGACGGCCAGAAAGTAGGCCAACACCGGACCTGGGGGCGCGCCATTGACCGAAACGAAACCGTTCCAGCCGCCCCCGCCGAGCAGCGGCCACCCAGCCAAAGCAACGCTTTGAACGCCGGGAACTCCGCGTAGATGTTGGGCCACCTGGTCCCAGAAGACCGGCGACTCGGCGCGTTGCGCGACTGCATCGAGCGCGAGTAAGCGGTCCGCGACAAAGCCGGTGGGCCGATTGGACAGCCGTTCGAATGTGGCGCCAAACAGGCCCGCGAGGAACAACACCAGAAAGCAGAAGGCAACCTGCGCGGCGATGAGCGCATGCATCGTATTGCGCCGCGTGTGTGGGTCTTCTCCGCCTTTGAGCGCGCTGGCCGGCTTCACCGCCGAGGCACGCAGCGCGGGCGTAAGACCGAACAATAGCATCACGCCGAGAGTCAACACCAGGCCGAATCCCAGCACCCGCCAGTCCGCCGGAAGAGACAGGCGCGCCGGGTTGTCCCGCGGATTAATCATGCGCACCACGAACGGCGCGGACCACCATGCGAACACTGCGCCCATCGCGCCTGATATGAACGCCAGGATAGCGCTCTCGACCAATACTAGTTGCACGAGGCGCCACCGTCCTGCGCCGATGGAGACGCGAAGCGCCATTTCGCGCGCTCGCGAAGCCGCCTGGGCGGTCATCAGGTTCGCGACGTTGGCACATGCGATTAGGAGCACCAAAGCGACCAGGATGCCGAGCGCCACAAGGGACGTACGGTAACTGTTCTGCAGATCCGACGCGCCGGCGCCTGCGGGCTGCAGCACTAACCTATGGTCCAAGAATTTGTCGATATCTTGTTTGCTCATGCCGGTGAAGCCCTTGGCCCGTTCGGTTTCGAATGCGCGCGAGGCTGCGTCCAGTTTCGCGCGCACCGGTTCGACGGCCACACCCGAATTCAGCCGCGCCAAGGTCCGGTGCCAGGTCCAGTCGTCATGCACGGCTCCAGGATGCATCATGGTGGGTACGAAGACGTCGGTCACAGCACCGGTTTCCGTGCCGGTGAAAGGCTCAGGGCCGATTCCTACGATCTGGTAAAGGTCGTCGCCCATGCGAAATGTGCGCCCGACAGCCTTCGGGTCCCGATCGAATCGGCGCGTCCAGTAATCGTACGACAACACTGCATACGGATGTGCGTGCGGCTTCAGATCGTCGCTCTCGGTGAGCAGCCGTCCCAGGGTGGGCCGCAGCCCGAATGTACTGAACATCCAGCCGGAGACGTATTGCACGCACGCTTTCTCCATCTCGGCGTCCGATTTGTATGTCAGATCCATCTGTTGCGCATACGATATGGCCAGCAACTCGGCTTGGCCCTTGACCGCCGCGCGCATCAAGCGGAAGTCCGGATAAGCCCACGCGTCGTACGTGGCAAGCTTGCCGTCGGGACCAATTCCTTCGCGGGCGAGAACGTGCAGGTGGTGTGGGTCGGCAACTGGTAATTGCCGCAACAGCAGGGCATCAACGAGCCGGAATGCCCCCGTGCATGCGCCGATCGCGAGCGCCAACGAGAGGATCGCAGCCGCCGAAGTCGCCTTTCTCTTCCTAAGTTGGCGCCAGCCGAAGATGGCGTCCGCCCGCAGCGAATCGAGCCATGCGATCAGTCTCAAATCGCGGCTCTCTTCGCCATACCGCAGCGCGGAGCCGAACGATCGACGCGCTTCGCCGGAGTCGCGCCCTCGCTCAACCGCTTCGTCGAAGTGCGACTGGACCTCTTCATCGATTTCACGGCTTAACCGATCGCCGCGAACCACATTCACGATGCGTGACCAATATGACATATCAGACCGTCCTGAGAACCCGATTTACGGCCGAAGTCACCGCCTGCCAGCGCGATTCTTCGGCGTCAAGCTGCTTCCTGCCCGCGGCTGTCAATTCATAAATGCGCGCTCGCCGCCCGGTATCTTTGGTGATCCATTCGGCGCGAATCCAGCCCGCTTCCTCCATCCGGTGCAGGGCTGGATAGAGCGAGCCTTCCTCGGCGCGAAGCACCTCGCCGGACCAGTCCTTGATGGCAGTCATGATGGCGTAACCGTGCAGGCGCGGCCGCCGCGAAAGAATCTTCAAGACGAGCAGATCGAGCGATCCCTGGAGCGAGTCGGTTTTAGGCATACTCAGACTTCATAATATACAGACGTCTGAGTGTAGGCAAGGTTAGGGATTGCCAACGTATTCCCTATTGCATGCGTCAAAGAGAAGTAACGGAGGACCACCAAATGCTTCAAGACCTGCGCCTTGGCCTGCGGATGCTGCGCAAGCAGCCCGGCTTTACCCTGATTGCCGTGCTCACGCTGGCGCTGGGCATCGGCGCGACCTCGGCGGTTTACAGCCTGATTCGAGGTGTTCTGCTGACGCCGCCGCCTTACCGCCAACCGGGGCGTCTCGTGCTGATTCCCGCCGCTCGAACCGACGGCCGGCAGATGGCACAGCGACGCGCGTGGGCCGCCGCGCAATGGATGGAATGGCAAAAGGAGGCCAAGTCGTTTGAGTCCATTGCCGCCTATGACTGGTCTTTCAATTTTCTGGTGCTCACCGACGGCAGCGTGTCGATGCAGGGGATGTGGGTCACTGGGGACTATTTCCGCGTGTTGGGACTCCAACCCCTGATGGGCCGCACGTTTCTCGAGTCCGAAACGGGAGCCAAACCGGCGCCGGTAATCGTCCTCGGGTACGACTTGTGGCAGCGGAAGTTCAACGGCGATCCAAATATCATCGGAAAGACCCTGCGCATCAGCCGCTGGGATACGCCTCCCAAGGTGATCGGAGTGATGCCGCCCGGCGTCCGTTTTCTGCCGTCGCCCGCGAATGCGAAGGAGCCGAACTACAACGTGAACGCGATGGTGGATTTTTGGATCCCGGCGCCTTCCAAACCGGCTGAACAATTGAAAGAGGCGTTTTGGAATGTCATGGGGCGGCTGCGAGATGGGACCACGCTGGCGCAGGCGCAAGGCGAACTCAAGGTGGTTACCGCGAGGCAGGCGCAAGCCGAGCATGATTTCGAGGGCTTTACGCCCGAAGTGCATTCTCTAACCGCGGAAATGAATCGGGATGGCGGGCGCATTCTGCTGCCGTTGCTGGGTGCGGCTGCGCTGGTGCTCCTGATCGCGTGCGGAAATGCGGCGGCCCTATTGCTGGTGCGCGGATTGCAGCGGCAGCAGGAGTATGCGGTGCGCAGCGCCCTGGGCGTAGGGCGAGTCGCACTGTTCCGCCAAGTGTCGACGGAAAGCCTGCTGCTTGCCCTGCTGGGCGGCGCGCTGGGTGTGGGCTTCGCGCTGGGAGCGGTCAAGCTGTTCAAACTGATCGGCGGACACGCCATCCCGCGCCTGGACGCAGTCACGGCGGGCTGGCCGGTGCTGGCCTTTGGTCTCGCCGCGGCCGTCGTGGCCGCACTTATGGCCGGCCTGTTTCCCGCGCTACGCGCTTCCCGGATCGACCCCATGCAGGTGCTCAAGAGCGCCGGCCCGAAAAGCAGCGCGGGGGTGGGCGAACGCCGGTTGCTTCGGGGCGTGACGCTCGTTCAAACCGCGTTGACCCTGGCGCTGCTGGTGGGCGCGGGCCTGCTGATCCGCACCATGATGAACATCTCAAACGTGCAATCGGGCTACAACGTTTCGCATATATTAACGATGAGCGTCACGGCGGTCCAGGGCAACTGGCTCGATTTTCACCGCCGGGCGCTGGAACGAGTCTCCGCGCTTCCCGGCGTGCAATACGCCGCCTTTGCGTGGGGCGTACCCCTTACCGGCAACAATTGGCCGGCGACGCTTGACATCGAAGGGCAACCCGCGGCGGTCAAGGAAAGCGATCGGATTTCACTGCCGCTGCGCTCGGTGACAGAGGACTACTTCAAGCTGCTGGGGCTTCCGATTTTGGATGGGCGGGACTTCCGTTCCACCGATATCCGCAACGCGCCCAGTGTAGCCGTGGTGAACCAAGCTCTGGCGGACCGCTATTTCCCCCATGCTGCCGCCATCGGAAAGAAGCTCTGGCTGGGCAACCGCAGGGATCCTCCCACGGAAATCGTCGGCGTTGTGGCGAATGGCCGCACCGACGACCTGACCCATGCGGCGGGTCCCGAGATTTATCTTTCCTTGTGGCAGGCGGGCGCCTTTTCGAAGCACCTAGTCGTCCGCACGGCGGCGGATCCGCGCGCGGTTATGTCCGCTGTCCAACGCGAGTTGCGCGCTGTCGACCCCACGGCCGCCGTCGAACACATGCAAACGCTCGAACAGATTCGCGGCGATTCGCTGGCGTCCCGCACCTTTGCCATGCAACTGCTCGCCGGGTTTGCAGTGGTGGGCAGCGTGCTGACACTGGTCGGCATCTATGGCGTGCTCTCGCTGTCGGTGGCCTCCCGCCGGCGCGAACTCGCGATCCGCTCGGCGGTCGGGGCGCAGCAGCGCGACATCCGGAACCTGATTTTCGCGGAAGGATTCCGGTTGATCGCTGGCGGAATCGTGGCTGGTACGGCCGCGGCGCTGGTTCTGTCGCGCGTTCTGCGGTCCTTTCTTTTTGAAGTGGAGCCCGGCGATCCGCTCACGCTGATCGGCGTGGCATTATTATTCGCGGGCGTCGCGCTGATGGCATGTTGGGCGCCTACCCGCCGGGCGGCGAAAGTCAACCCGGTAGAAGCTCTCAGATACGAGTAAGGGGACACGGTTAGGTTCACCGTTGCCCAATGCTCACATCGAGCAGCGCCACCCAATACTGTATGGATTGCAGCGCGAAGCCGATAAGGATCAAGCCAATTCCGAACACACCCATGCGTTTCTCAGGCACGTGGTCGGCATTCCATTCGATGAAAGGCATGCATGCGTTCGCCGTCGCCGTGACCACTCCGATCGCCAGTCCGGTTCTTACTCCGACGCTCAGTGCGTTCGCCGGCTCATGCGCGGCTAAGGCGCTGATATATCCGGCGATGGCATAGCCGGCTGTGCGATTTACCGCCGCCAGAATCTGCCGTTTGGTCAATCGAGGCCGGGTGCCGGGTTGATAGTCGAGCGTAGGCCGAATGCCGGCCCGGTACGCCAAGATCTGTCCCACGGTACTGAGTGCGCCAAATATGAAACCGAACGTGGCCCCATATAAGTACGCGGCGCCCAGCGCGAAGCCGGCTCCGCGGATGGCGCTCATGGCCGCGTCATACCAGAATCCCGGCTTCGGTCCGCGTCTGGAAGCGCGGGAAAACTCCCAGGCGAGGGTGACGCCGTGCGCCCCGCCGGTGGCAAGCCCAAAGACCGGCCCTAGGGCGAGGGAATATCCGGCGCCGAATAGCGCGCCGTAAGTAACTCCTCTGGTCAGAGTCCGGAGGGGTCCATGTTCTCCGCCCAATAGATCGTAAGCGAGGTACAACGCTCCCAGCACATCCAGTGAACTACCGGCTATGCTGACCAGCGCGAGAGTGTGCTTATCGATGGTCATGTAATGGCGGCAGCCTGGCCGTTCTTAAGGACCAGAAACGATTCATTTTGAGCGCAGGCCATGAGTTCCTTCGCCGGTGTATCGAGGCTCTCATCCGTAAGGTGGAAAGTTCCATGGTGAATCGCGATACTGGTCTCGGCGGCCAGGATCCGGTGCGCCTTAACCGCCTCATCGGGACCCATATGCACCGGCGACATGAACCATCTCGGTTGGTAGGCTCCGATCGGCAATAGCGCGAGGCGCGGCGATCCGAACCTTTCGCGAATCTGGGCGAAATGCGGTCCGAAGGCAGTGTCTCCCGCAAAATATATCAGCCGTTCGTTACATTCGATCGCATATCCGCACCAGAGGGTTCGGTTGCGATCGTGAATTCCTCGGGCCGAGAAATGCAAGGCCGGGACACAATGGATGGTGAAGCCCGCGAGCGACAACGACTCACCCCAATCCAACTCATGCACCGGTCCGATATGCTGCGCGCGAAGCAAGCGGGATACGCGAGCCGGGACAATAAATACGGAACTTCCCCGAGCCGCCAGCCGACGCAGCGTCGGTAGATCCAAATGGTCGTAATGATTGTGGCTGATTAGCACGGCGTCGATCGAGGGCAGATCGTCCCAAGATACTCCGGGCTTTCGCCTCCGGTGCGGACCGATCCAGGAAAGAGGACTCGCTCGTTCGGACCAAATTGGATCGGTCAAAATGTTAGAACCACTTTGCTGAATGAGCACGGTGGAGTGGTTCACCAGCGTGGTTAGCAATTCGTTGCCTTCCACGCGCGCGGGCGGTATGGATGGGTCGACGTCCGCAATGAAACCGGGCGACGGCTCCGGCCGGCTGGTCAGCTTCCAGCGAAGGGCGTCACGAAAGCCCAGCGCCTGCGGAGCGTCCGGATTGTAGAATCGCTTTCCGTCAAAGTGCTTTGGAAATTCCGGCCGCTTGGACTCGCCTGCATGAATCGCCATTGATTACTCTTTATGCCAGGATCCGGTCGCGCAATCCGCCATAAATGAATGCACGGAGCATGTCCTTGGCGTATAAATCGTACGGGAATCCGAGTTCAATCCGGCTGGCATCGTCCAGCGTCTTTAAATGATCCGCGGACAGCGTCAATTCGAAGCTCGCGAGATTGTCTTGCAACTGAGAAAGTTTGCGTGCCCCGATGATGGGGACGACGGGTACGGGGCGGTAGCGAAGCCACGCCAGCGCGACCTGCGCCATGCTGCGGCCAGTCTGATGGGACACGGTCGTCACCGCTTCAACCACGCGATCGGCGCGCTGCTGCTCCGGCAGGAAGTCCTTCATCATCGCGTTGCTCAAACGGCCCGGTTCGCCACTTTGCTCCGAAGCTGCTTGACCATGATACTTCCCCGTAAGCATGCCACTGGCTAGCGGCGACCACGCGGTCAAGCCTATGTTCAGCGCCTTGGCCATCGGGATCAACTCGCGCTCGACGGTTCGCTCGATCAAGCTGTATTCGATCTGCAAGCCGACGAAGGGCGACCAGCCGCGCAGGTGCGCCAGTGTGTTTGCCTGCGCGATCCACCAAGCCGGGGCGTCGGAGATGCCGGTGTAGAGCACCTTCCCGGCGCGAACCAAGTCATCCAGTCCGCGCATGACTTCCTCTACCGGGGTGATCTGATCCCACGCATGGACCCAATAAAGATCGATATATTCGGTGCGCAACCGTTTGAGGCTGGCTTCCACCGCCTGCATCATATTCTTGCGCTGGTTGCCCGCCGCGTTCGGATCCGTGCCCGGTGCGGCGTTGGTGTATTTCGTGGCCAGCACGACGCTTTGGCGGTGGCCCTGCATGAACTCGCCCAGGAACGATTCACTGGTCCCGTTGGTATAAAGGTTCGCAGTATCGATGAAATTGCCGCCGGCCTCGCGGAAAGCGTCGTAAATCTGGCGGGCCTCATCCTTAGCGGCGCCCCAGCCCCAATCGTCGCCAAAGGTCATAGTGCCGAGAGCCGCCTCGGAAACTCGCAGTCCGCTGTTGCCCAAGAGTCGATATTGCATGTCAGCCTCCTATTTATTGAGTCTTCCAAGAGGGCGCCGGCGTAGATGCTTAACCGTTGTAATAACGCCCGTTGACCTCCACGCCCATGATGGCGAAGTCGCACTTGGATGTAGCGAGGGGGTCCGACTTCCACGAAAATCCGATCGATGGAACCTCCACCTCCGCCTCCAATTGGCACGCCGCCCGCGTGCCAGTGAACCGAAAATGCTTGGAGGCATCCTCGTATGTCACGGGCTCTCCAGTCGATTTCCATACCATCTTGAAGCTCATTCGCGCAGGGGTAGCTATGGAATCGAGCGCAGGCCAGCGCGGCTGGTCGACCACGGCGACATTGCGCAGCTCAAGCGTGAAGGTGTTCCCGTCGGAACTAATGCTCAGGCCGCGCTCCGGCACTGGAACAACCCAGTAGAGTCCGGACGGCGCAATCGGCGGGTGAAAGTCGTGTATCTGATTCGCGGGAACCGCCGGTCCCCGGAAGAGCGTGAGTCATATGTGCGTGAAGGCGCCCTGCTGAGCGGCCCGGGCAGCCCAATACTCCCCCTGCATCACGCCGTAATCCGTGGTCGGGCTGCCGAAGGCGATTCGGTTCCCATGGTTATCGGTGCCCGCACCGGTGAAGGTGCTGCACCGGGCCACCCGCCCTTTGAAATCGTAAATGTGTGAAGGTTCCAAGTTGGGGCCCGCCGGCTGATTGTGGCTGCCATTCTTATCAAGCCACGGAATTGGAAAAGGGTCCGTGCCGCCGTTGGCGGTTCTTGCGGGTTGACCATCCTGCGCATGCATCGCGGAAGGCATTGCGGCAGGCAAGAGCGCCGCGCCGCCCATTATCAGAATATCCCTGCGACTGCGGATCGGATGTAGCTTCGTAGTTGGGATCATCGCCAAGCCTCCGGCAAGGGGAACTGTGTACCAGCGTAGCGCAATTGGGATTTATCATATACTCATTGCTCGTACCCGGGAGCAAACTATGGACCTAAACCCCACCCCGCAAGAGCAACAATTCCGCGACGAATTGCGCGCCTGGCTGGAAGCCCACGCCCCGCGCGATTGGGAAGCCCGCCAATCCGCTACCAATGGCATCGAAGCCCGCTTCGCCTTCCTCCGCGACTGGCAGCGTCGGGTATACGAAGCGGGATGGGCCGGGCTCTCCTGGCCCAAGGAATATGGCGGCCGCGGCGCCACTCTTATGGAGAAGGCCATCTTCACCGAAGAAATGGCGCGAATCGGCGCCCCTCCGCTGCCGGGTATTCTCGGCCTGGAACTGGTCGGCCCCACGCTAATCGCATTTGGCAACGAAGCCCAAAAGCAGCGGTATCTGGCTAAGATTCTGAGCGGCGAGGAGATCTGGTGCCAGGGCTTCTCCGAGCCCAACGCCGGCTCCGACCTGGCCGCCTTGCGCACCGAAGCCACTCTCGATGGCGATCACTTCATCGTCAACGGCCAAAAGGTTTGGACCAGCTACGGCTGGGCGGCCGACTGGTGCGAACTGGTGGTGCGCACCGATGCCGCTGCCGAAAAACATAAAGGACTCACCGTGTTGTTGGTCGACATGCACAGTCCCGGTGTGGAAGTGCGCCCGCTGCGCCAGATGACCGGCGAAACAGAGTTCAACGAACTTTTCTTCGACGGCGTACGAGTGCCCGTCGCCAACGTGGTGGGACGGGTCAACGATGGCTGGAACGTGGCCCTAGGCACCCTGATGCACGAACGCGCACTGCTGGGCGCGGGTCTGCAGATCACCTTTAAGCGCCAGTTCGGGCGCCTGGTCGAGTTGGCCCGCCGCATCGAACGCGACGGACGCCCCGCGACCGAGGACCCCGTGATCCGGCAGAAGTTGGCGCAATGCTACGCCGAAATCGAAATCATGCGCCTGAACCAGATGCGCGCCATCAGCCGTGTGTTGGAAACCGGCAAGCCCGGCCCCGAAGGTTCCATCCAGAAGATTTTTTGGAGCGAGTTGAATCAGCGCTTCCAGCAAATCGCCATGGAACTGCTCGGCCCCTACGGCCAACTGACGCGCGGCTCCGAATATGCTTTTGACGATGGCCAGTGGGCCTACTACTGGCTGCGCGCCCGGGGCAATACCATCGAGGCCGGCACGTCGGAGATCCAGCGCAACATCGTGGGCCACTTCGTGCTGGGTTTGCCCAAGAGCTACTGAGGAGACCGCCATGCAATTCGGATTGACCGAGACGCAACAGGTATTGAAGAATTCGGCGCGCGAGTTCTTCTCGGCAGAATGTCCCATTGCCGAAGTCCGCCGGCTGATGGAAACGGACACCGCGTACGACGCGGCCTTGTGGCGGAAGATGGCGGACCAGGGCTGGACCGGCATCATATTCGATGAAGATTATGGTGGCCTCGGCCTGGGCTTGGTCGAGATGGCCGTGGCGCTGGAAGAGATGGGACGCGCGCTGGCGCCTGGGCCGTATCTTTCCATGTTGCTGGCGGGCGCGGCCATCGATGCGGCTGGCAGTCGCGCGCAGAAACACAAGTATCTTTCGCGCATCTCGACGGGCGAAGCGCACGCCACGCTGGCCTTGCTGGAAGCCTCGGCGAGTTGGGATCCGGAAGCCGTGCAGCTCATTGCGCATCCCACGCTGGCGGGCTTCGCGCTGAATGGCCGCAAGATGTTCGTTCCGGATGCAGCCACCGCCGACTATCTCATTTGCGCCGCGAATGTGGGTCTATTCGTGGCGCCGCGCGGCGCGCGCGGACTGACTGTATCGGCGCTCCCGGCTATCGATGAAACCCGCAAACTCTATCAGGTGGCATTTGACGACGTCCCAGTTGCCGAAGAGGACATCCTGGCGATCGGCGATCCCGCGCGCGCTGCCTTGGAACGTGCGCTGGCTGTCGCGACTGTGGCGCTGGCCGCTGAGATGGTGGGCGGCATGCAGCGTGTCATGGAAATCGCGGTGGAGTACTGCAAGACGCGCAAGCAGTTCGGCAAGCCTATCGGACAGTTTCAGGCGGTGCAGCATCTGTGCGCGGATATGCTGTTGCTCACCGAAAGCTCGCGCTCGGCAATGTACTATGCGGCCTGGGCTTTGCAGGAGCGCGCGCCCGACGCCGATGTGGCGGTCTCGATCGCCAAGGCTTATGCGAGCGATGCGTATCGCGAGGTGGGCAACCGCGGCATTCAAGTGCAGGGTGGCATGGGCTTCACCTGGGAGAACAATGTTCATCTATATTACAAGCGGGCCAAGGCGTCCGAGCTGATGTTCGGCGATGCTACTTATCATCGCGAGCGCATCGCCCGTCTTACTATAGATAAAGCCACCGGCAAAGATAATGACAAGTTATGAACTCACTCAATCAATTATTCGATCTTTCGGGCCGAGTGGCCCTGGTAACCGGCGGCTCCCGCGGGCTGGGCGAGGAGATAGCCGAAGGACTCGCTGAAGCGGGCGCATCCCTGATGCTGCTGGCGCGCCGCGACCAATGGCTCACCCCCACGGTGGACGCCATGAAGCAGCGCGGGTTCCTTTGCGAGGGCGCGCTCTGCGATGTCTCGAAGCCCGCTGAAATCGATGCCATCGTCAAGGAGACTATCGCCACTTACGGCCAGATCGATATCCTGGTGAACAACGCGGGCGTCACTTGGGGCGCGCCCGCCGAAGCCATGCCTTTCGATAAGTGGCAGCAGGTGCTGGACGTGAATCTTACCGGCGCGTTCCTCTTTTCGCAAGCTTGCGGAAGGGAGATGATCAAGCGCAAATACGGTCGCATTATTAATGTGGCTTCGATTGCCGGATTGAAGAGTTCCATGCCGCAGGGTATTCACTATGCCGGATACGCTTCGTCCAAAGCCGGGCTGTTGGGCCTGACGCGCGAACTGGCCGCGCAGTGGGCGCCCCACAACATCCGGGTGAACGCTATCGCGCCGGGTTTCTTTCCGTCGCGTATGACGGAGAAGGTGCTGGAAGCCGCGCAGCCATATATCGAATCCGGCATTCCGATGGCGCGTGTGGGGCGTGCGGGGGAACTGAAGGGCGTAGCGGTTTTCTTGGCCGCGGCTGCGTCGGATTATATTACTGGGCAGACTATCGTCGTGGATGGTGGGGCTACAATTGTGTGAGCGTACGTAGCATTCGCGCCTTCGGTCCCCGCTGCTATATTGATCCGACGCGGCCCCAACATCTCGCCATCTCAGAATTCAGCCCTCAGTCCGTTCTTCTGGATTGGTGCTTCGCATTGACTGTGTACATTTGGCATCAGGGCCTCATCGTTAGGGGGCAGCGTCTGCGGCGGGACTCGATTTTTCCGGCCCAGGACGCATTACTCGGGGACGCATGATGATTGAGATTAGTTTGAGCATCGTGGACCGCTTGATGCAGTTGCTCACTGTTGTTCATCCGGAATTCCGTGAAGACCTCCGGTCCCGAGTTAAGAACGAGCGAATACCGCGCTTCGGACTCCGAACCTTGGTCGAGGCGACACTACGCGACCGGTTCGAAGGAGTGGGTAAGCCGGAGCCGCTCCGGCATGTGCTCGCGGGCTGCTGGTCCAGGAGAGTACCGGCTGGTTTACAGAGTTGCCGAGGCACGAATCGACTTTCTGCAGGCGCGGTACCACTACAATTGAAAATCGGCGCGCAGGTTGCCAGCCTCACAACTCGGCCACGCCGCCGTCCACAAACATCTCCGTACCCAGCACAAACGAAGCATCCTCAGAAGCCAGGAACAGCGCCACGCGCGCAATCTCGTCCGGCTGCCCGAATCGCTTCAGCGCCACGCTCTGCGTCATGTTCTCTTCGAACTGTTTCGCCGCGTCGGGCGCCAGACCCAGCTTGCCTAAAATGGGCGTCGCGATGGGGCCCGGACTGATCGTGTTCACGCGGATCCGGCGTGGCGCCAATTCCGCCGCCAGCGTCCGGCCGAACGACCGCACCGCCGCCTTGGTGGCGCTATACACGCTCATCCCAGCGAAACCTTTCTTGCTTACCACCGATGCATTCAGCAGGATCGCGCCCCCATCGGGAATCAACGGGATCGCTTTCTGCACCGTGAAATAGAGCCCCTTCACGTTGGTCTGGAACTGTTCGTCGAAAAGGCCTTCGTCGACTTGCTCTATGGGAGCGAATTTGCCCACTCCGGCGTTGGCGAACAGGATGTCGATACGTCCGAACTTCGTCTGCACTTGGCCGATCAGCTTGTCGATATCGCCCAGCTTGCCGGTATCCGACTGCACCACCAGAGCGCCCGGACCCAATTCCTGCTGCGCCTCCGACAGCGTCCCCAGGCTGCGACCCGTGACCACCACCTGCGCGCCCTCCTGCTGGAACAACTTGGCCGTCGCCAAGCCGATGCCTGTCGTGCCCCCTGTAATCACCGCAACTTTACCGCTCAGCTTACCCATATTTCCTGCCGTCCTTTCTTTTCTGGAACGCTCATTCGATATAAGCAATTGATGGCCGCCGGGGAAAGTGGATTCAACCTTTTTCGATAAAGCCGAGGGTGGTTTCGACGATGGCGCGTATGGCTTGGGCGCCAGCGCGCGTCTTGGCTGTGACCCGCAGTCCGAAGAGCGTGTTGGTCAGGAAGCGGGCCAGCGCCAGGCGGTCCCGGACGCCGCGAATCTCGCCGCGGCGCTCCGCCTCCGCCAGCGATTCGGCAAAAAAATCTTCGAGACGCTGCCTTGCGGCTCCGCCCATAGCCTGCATCTCGCAGTCTTGCGCCGCCTGCTCCACAATCGCGTTGACGATCATGCAGCCGCGCGTGTCGGCGGCGGCCTGTTCTCCCGCCAGACGCAAAGCTGCGCGGATCCTGGCTAGCCCGGGTGCGATGCCGGTGGCTGCCTGCGCGATGTTCCGATCGCAAGCGGCGAATCGTTCGAGTGCCTTCAGGAACAGTTCGCGCTTGCCGCCGAAGCTCTGATAAAGGCTCGCCCCGTTTACGCCGATGGCGTTCACCAGATCCTGGATCGAGGTCGCCTCGTAGCCCTTCTCCCAGAAGACGCGGACGGCATCGTCGAGGGCTCGGCCGCCGTCGAACTCTTTGGTGCGCGCCATCCTCGCGACTCCGGTGTATCGATTATTGCCGGCTGCGCCGCCGGGTCGTCTTCAGGCTTTAGCGGATCGGTCATTCTTACGCTCAACCTGGTGCGCGACGTCAGAAACGTGTTACGCAGTATCCGGTACATCCAGGCGCGGAGATTGGTCCCTTGCTGGAACGAAGCGAAGCCCTTGAGTGCCTTCAGGTAGGTCTCCTGCACCAGATCTTCAGCTTCTTCGCGGTTCTGTGTAAGCCAGTACGCCAAGTTGTACAGCGAGGCGAACGTGGGCATCGCCTGCGCTTCGAAAGAACTTGTATCGGCGCGTCGATCCGTCACAATTTAATATAGGCGCCGGTCGTCAGGCGGCAAGCTCACGGATCGACGGACTGCGTCCTCCATCGGACTTCTCTTCCTTCTTCCTGAGCAGCACCGCATCCAGGGGCCATTTCCCGGGGCCGTTGATCATCAAGAAGGCGGTCGTCAAGAGTTGCGCGTAATCGGACCGGCCCTCGTGCAAAACGGCCCAGATCCCAGCCCGCGGCGGCGCGGGCGGCAAAGGCAGCGGCGAGGTCCCCAGGTACAAAGAGATTTTCGTCGACAGTATGGCCACGATCATTTCTATAATGAACGGAATCGCAATTAGCCGCGTCATCAGGCCAGAGAGAGCAATCCTCCAGCGATCTCGAGGCCGGCGCCAGAGTTGGCGGTCATGTGGGGAAACGGCATACCCAGCTTCGTGAAGCGCCCGATTCCCTGGTTTACGTACACAAACTTCAAAATCCCTTGCCACAGGAACACGCCTCCCGCCATCAATCTGAGAATCAGCGTCGACGTTGGACCTTGCGTAGGCGGAATTCAAGAGCGACGTTAAAATGTTTTTCATACGTTTTTCTTCCTTCATCGTGGATAACTGGGAGGTGAGGCGTTTATTCCCGAGAAAGGAGCGTTGACCTGAAATATGTAAGAAGGGCCTTTGCGCCGTAAAGTTGCGATCAAGTTCTCGATCCACGGGGCATTTGGCCGCAGTGGCCACTCAGGCACACATCGGAGTCGACCGAACGCAAACGGCAGATTTGTTCGTTGAGGGCGTGCAGTTGAGCACTTCAGGTTTTGCCAATGATGGAACTCGGCGACTTCGCGTAGGACTTTGCGACCTGGATCATTGGGCTTGGCGCAATTTTCAGTTTGATTTCCCAACGGCGAGCTACCGCGCTGATGGATCTGCGGTAATGATCTCCGCGTTCCAAAAACTGCTGCCAGACGCTGGCGCGCTTGGCTTCCATATGGGTTAGGGGCTGCGACATCGGGGCCTCAGCTCGGCGTATCCAGCCTGAACGCTCACATCTTATGTCGCGCTCCGTTATTTGCGGTGCCTATTGCACTGCAGCCTCCATTCAGGAGCGTTCGGCCGGAGTGAGCGTGCCGCCCACCCAAAGCAGCCCTCTGTGTAAATCGACAAGATGCGACAACCCAGCCAACGGGGATCAAACAACGGCTGCGTGCAGCGTGGATTCGGATTCACGGCATCGGTGGCCGCTCTACCGGACTTAAGTACTGAAGGTCATCAACTCCTGGGCCATCGCACCACTGAAACGACTTGGGCACCTCAGGGTTGCGGGAGGCGGGTACAAGACGACCGAAGCGCCGTATGGCGGCCGGCCGTACAAACTGATTGGATATCGATTTATCAAAGGTTTAACAGATTCGAGGCCGCTTTTCCCTGCATAATGAAAAATAGAGGAGAACTCAAAAGTATGAACTTCGGTCTCGTTTGCTTCACCCTTGTCGCCACGGCGGCCTTCGCGCAGGGGCCTGGGGGTTTCCGCCAGCACGGCATGTCCTCCACGCAAAGGACTACTGCGGTGCAAAGCTATCTCAACCTAACCGCGGCGCAGATCTCCACTTTGCAACAGTTGCGCCAAGCGGAGGAGGCGGCGCTAAGACCGATTTACCACCAGAGCGGCCCGCTGCGGCAGAGCCTGCGGACACAGGAGCAAGGTTCCAGCGCCGACGCCGCCGAAGTGGGAAAACTGGTGCTCAGTATCCGGAGCCTGGAGCAACAGGCGGGGCCTATCCGCGCCAGCTACCAGCAGCAAGCGCTAGCCGTGCTGACGCCGGGCCAGAAGACTCAGTTGGCCGCGCTGCAAAGCGCCGCAGCCTTGATGCCCGCGATACACGAAGCGACAGCCCTGAACCTGTTGACACTGCCGAGAGGCCCCGAAGGATCTGGCGCAACCCAATAATGCTGCGCGGCCATTCGGTGGTCCGCGCGAGGGGGGCAGCATGTTTCGAGGGCAGTTGGTCCCGCCTTAGAGGCGAAGGGGCCGGTTTGCCCCAGATCCCAGCAGGAAGGGACCGCGAGAACCGTCTGGCATTATCGTGTCGCAGTCGGTGCGCGCTTGGCCGAGTTGGGTCTGTGTGAGCCCTCTGGCCCCCTGCAGATTTGCGCCCCGGAAGTTCGCACTCAACGTGGCCGCGTCGTCGAACCGAACCCCTGTAAGATTCGCGCATTCCAGATTGGCGCCATTCAGCCGGGCGCTTTGAAGATTGGCTCCGGTGAGCGTAGCATGCCAAAAGGAGCTTTGGCGGAGGTCGGCGCGTTCGAAGCGTGCGGACGTCAAGTCGGCCCTTCGGAATTCGCAATCCTGCACCGTCGCAGTGCCCCAATTCGATCCCACGGCTGAAATTCCCGGAAGCTTGCACCATCGGAACACACAGTGGTAGAGATTGGCGCCCGTGAGTTCCGCATCCGTGAAGTTGCAGTCCAACACTTTGGCCTGCAACAGCCGCGCGGCGCCGAGGACGGCGCCCGTGAAATCGCACTTCTCGATGCTTCCTTCGAGCAGATGGGCCTCGCGCAGGTTGGCGCCGCGGAAGGAGGCTCTCAGGCAACGGATTTCGGTCAGGTTAGCCCGACCCAGCAACGTACCATCCAGTCTGGCATCCGACAACTCGGCGTGCGATAAATTTGCTTCAATCAGGTTGGCATTGCTAAGGTCGGCGAATTGTAGATTCGCGCCGCCGAGATTAGCGCCGGACATGCGCGCATTGATGAATTTGGCTGATTTCAGGTCGGCGCGTTCGAAGTTCACTTTGTCCAGAGCCGCATCTGGCACCACACCGTGAAGGCAGGCCTGCCGGCCACCCGGGCACCGCCCCAGCCAGGCGCGGTGAGATTCCACCACACGAATTAGGGCCGCTGATCCGAGGCCCGCGTCGCTGGGCGGCGCCGCATCCAAACGCTCTTGGGATAGACTCGCGGATTCCGCCATTGGTTCACGATGCGGCATGGGATCCAATGGCCTCAGGCGCAGTGCACGAAGTCCGCCGCCAGTGCGGTTATCTCCGGATCGCATTCCAGGCTTCTCAGCTTCGCTGCCAGCGTGGTTCGTTTGAGCCGGAGTAGATCGGCCGCCAGTTTCTTGTTTCCATTCGTCTTCCGGAGTGCTTGCTCAAGGATATTGCGCGCAATCTGCCCCACCGTTTCTTCGAAATCCAGACCGTCGTCGGGCACCTGAACAAAGTTAGCGCCGGCGCGTGCGCTAACTGCGCGAGCGGCGTTGCCGTCCAGCGGGAAGTCGGATGGATAGAGCATCGCCCGTTCTTCACCCAGGACAACGGCGCGTTCAACGGCATTCTCCAATTGGCGTACGTTGCCGGGCCAGGAGTAAGCGGCCAAGCGGGCGAGCGCCTCGCGCGAGATCTGCAGCAGGGGCAGATCCTCCAGGCGGCAGACTTTCCGGATGAAGTGATGCGTTAAAGCCGCCACATCTCCCACTCGCGCGCGCAACGGCGGGAGCTGGATGGGAACCACATTGAGGCGGTAATACAGATCCTCGCGGAAGCGGCCCTGGCGCACCCGTTCCAGCAGGTCGGCGTTGGTGGCGGCTACCACCCGCACGTCCACGCGTATGGTTTCGGAACTGCCCAAACGTTGAAACTCGCGCTCCTGCAGGACTCGCAGGAGCTTGGCTTGCAGTTCCAACGGCATATCTCCTATTTCATCTAAGAACAGTGTGCTGCCATTAGCCTGTTCAAAGCGTCCGATACGCTGATTGATGGCGCCCGTGAATGCCCCGCGTACATGTCCGAACAGCTCGGCTTCCAACAGATTCTCAGGGAGCGCGCTACAGCAAACCGATACCATGGGTAACCGGCCCCGCGGCCCCGCCATGTGCAGCGCGCGCGCGACCATCTCTTTGCCGGTTCCTGTCTCGCCGGTGATCAGCACCGTGGATCGCCGGCTTCCCACCAGGCGCACCATGCGCACAACGTCCTGAAATGGCTGGCTCGATCCCACCAAAATCCGGCGCCACGTCTCGTCGACGGTCCCGGAACGGTCTATCCGGCTTAGGCGGTCGTCGATGGCATCTCGTATCACGTCGGCAAGTTGCCCAGGATCGGCTTCCGCGCCCAATACGTCGCGGGCACCCGATCTGGTTAGGCGCACCGCATCCTGCAATCGCATCGAAGGATCCCACAGGATCAGCGGAACGCTGCCATCGACCCGCTGCAAGTTTTCAAGAGCCTCTGCCGGGGCGCAGTCGGAGAGGGGAAAGCAGACCACCGCGGCGTCAATCTGGGAACGCTTGAGATGCTCCAGAGCCTCGGGTACTCCTGCGGCGTGCTCCAGCGCAAATTCACCGATTTCAGCGGCGTATCCGGCCGCCGCAACGTTATCTTCCGCTGCAATCCACAACAGCCGGGCTGGTTCGACTCTATCCATGGCTATAGCAAGAATCGGCGGGCGCCGGCGAAGACTTTAGTTCGGCTGCGCCAAGATTTTTCCTCAGATCTGCTCCACGACAATTCGATGGACCTTGATGAGCAGGTCCACTTCGCTGCGCGGCAATGCCAGCGCGGCCGCAATGTCCGCGGTATCCTGGCCGCCACGATGCATCCGCAGAACGTGAGTGCGCTTGCTGAGATTGAGGCCCGATCGGGCGGCCACCGGCGCCACCAGCATGCCGGTCTGCCGTTCCACTGCACGCAGGTCGGTTTCGAGCGACTGGACAGCCAGGCGCGCGTCTTCCAGAGCGGCTTCCAAGGCTTGGACCTGCCGCCGCTCGTGCAGGCAGCGGCGGAGCGCACCGCGGATTTCGATTTTGACGCTTACGAACAGATAAATGCACAATCCGAAACCCACTGCCAGCAGGACGTAGTAGACCAGTGGTTGCAGCATGAAATCAGGGCTCCAAACAATGCTTGGAAAGACGTTCATGGCAACGCCTCAAGACGCTCCTGCCGCGTCATGATCTGATGAATCCGCACACCATAGTTTCCTTCCACAACCACCACTTCTCCCCGCGCGACCACGCAATTGTTGACCACGACCTCTACCAGTTCATCCACCGTGCGGTTTAGTTCGATGATGGATCCGGCGGTCAGCTTGAGGATATCTTTCAGAGGAAGTTGCACATGCCCAAACGAAACGCTTACAGGCAATTCCACGCCCATCAGCAGATTGAATGTCCGGGACCGCTGTGGACTGTGAGTTTCCGCGTATTCCGCGGCCGGACCGGCGGCCTTGGCATCCTGCGCCGGTGTGTCCCGCTCCTGAACGGGATCTTGCGGGGTGCCCGTGATTGCGATGACCAGCGGCGGGAGCGCCGCATCCGGATAGGTCGCTTCCACCACGTAAAACTCGGCGGACTCGGGCGCGGTCGCCGCTTCATTTCCGGAACAATCGACTTGGCGGCCCCAGCGGCGGCCGGCGCTACGGGACAGTTCGCCTAGCGATTGCTGCAAGACCTCCAGATAGGTTTCGCGCGCCTGGGAGTCGTCTTCTACACCGGCGGCGCCCAGGACGCGCGCGGCGATCAGAGTCCAGGCATTCTTTGGAGCCCCGATCCAGGCGGACGGCTCGCCGGGTAATGGAAAGCGATATTGCCACCACAGAACCGCGCCGTGCTGTGCCACAATCTCTGCGCTGAAGGTGGCTAGCGCGGTTCCGCCGGCGGGCGCGCTACAGGCGAGCTTAGGGCGCTCTCCCGCCAGAGACTCCAGCACGGTCCCCAGCAGCGTGGTCCATTCCTCCGCAAACCACCGCGCGGGACTCTCGCGGTCCCCTGTCACACCACACCTCCGGCATGGTTGGGCCAGACTTTTTCGATGTCCGCGCGCAGCCGCAGAATAGCTTGCGACTTCAAGTGGGAGATCCGCGACTCATGCAGGTCCACCACATCGGCAATTTCCCGCAGAGTCAGCTCTTCAAGATAGTAGAGACCCAAAACCGTACGCTCCATGGGAGGTATTTTCCGGATGGCGTCGGACAGCAGTTTTTCGAGTTGCGACCGCTCCAGCAAGCGGGAGGGCAGTTGGTCCTGGTCGTCGCTAAGATATTCGAGCAGACCCTTTCCTTCGCCGTCATCCCCGGTATATTCCAGGCTGCCGATATTGAGGCCCTGCACCTCCACCAGCCAACGGTGATATTCTTCGAGGTCCAGGCCCAGCTCGGCGGCAATCTCATCTTCGCCGGGCATCCGGTGCAGCCGCTGCTCCGCGCGCGATATGGCGAGCTCGATCTGCTTGGCCTTCTTGCGCCTTTGCCGCGGCGCCCAGTCCAGACCGCGGAGGCTATCCAGAATAGCGCCTCGGATTTTGTGCTCGGCGTAGGTTTTCAACTTGACGTTGTGTGAGGCATCGTATAGGTCCACGGCTGCGATCAGGCCGACAATTCCAGCCGATACCAGATCGTCGAGACTCACATTTTCGGGCAAGCGGTCCCGGATCCGGCGGGCAATCAGCCGGACTTGCGGCAAGTGCTCCAGAATGAGGCGTTCGCGTTGCTCGATGACGGCGTCCCCGGTGCCGGGGCAGCAGTATGGATTAGACATGGCGCCTCACGCAATTCCTTTCACGCGGCTAACCGCGTGGCGGCGCTAAGTGTCCGCGGCCAAAGCAGGCTGAGAATACGCTCTTTGGTGGCCGGCGCGGCGTCTTCCGGGATTTCCTGTCCGGTACCCAGGAATGAGATGGGCTTGCCCAGCCGCACCGATAAGGAGAACGCCGTGCCGAAGCAAGCTGTCTCGTCCAGCCTGGTGAACAGCAGGCAGGACGGACGGAATATATCGAAGCGTTCCGCCACATGGCTTAGATCGGCTGATTTCATGGAGGCCGTTAATACGAGATGGGTTGCAATTTCCGGCCTGGTTGACAGAAAGCGGGCCAAGTCTGCCGCACGATCCATATCGCGCGGGCCATATCCGGGAGTGTCGATCAGAACCAGCCGTTTTCCGTGATGCTCGTCGAGCAGTTGTGCCAGCGCTCCCACGCTGTCCAGCGCCTGGAAGCCGGCGCCGAGAATGGTGGCGTAGGACCGCAATTGGTCGGCGCCCGCTACGCGGAAATCGTCCATGGACACCAGCGTGAGCGCCCGGCGCTCGGCCAAGCCCCAGGTCACGGCCATTTTGGTCAACATCGTCGTCTTGCCGGCGCCTGGGGGGCCGGCCAGGGCCACCGCGCGCGGCCCACTCGCCGATGCCAACGGGCCATTCACCAAGATGCGTTGTTCGATCTCCGCCGTTATGGCGCCGTCCACCCCGCTGAATTGCGGCCCACAGTGGCGTTCGGCGGCGTCTAGAATTTGATGCACGAGTTCGCCGTCCATGTCCGTCGCCATCAGCCGGGCGTGCCATTCCGATATCTCCGGGCCGGCGGACGGCCAGCGTGCCCCGCTCCAGGCCGAGCGCGTAATGGTTTTTCCCATCACGTCCAGCTGCCTGCGCATCTCCGCCAGTTCACTGGCCAACCGGACATCGTGCGCGCCGGCATCCTCTTCGGCCTGCGGCTTGGCGGTCTCCGCTTCCGGCACCAAGGCGCACACCACTTCGTACTCTCCCAAATGGCGCATTGCGAGGGGAGCGTGGCGGGACTCTACCAGCATGGCTTCGCTACCCAACTCCCTGCGCGCCAGGGCGAGCGCCCCCTCGATCGTGCTTGCGTAAAACGATTTGATTCGCATATCTCCTCTTTATTGAATGACTCCTAAAGAAACTACCTTCACGCCGGCCGGAATCTCGTTGTGCGAGAGGAAGAACAGGTTCGGCAGGGCGGGCTCCACCATCTGCCGCAGAAAATAACGGGCGCCCGCGGTGGTCACTGCCGCTACGGGCCCCTCCGGACTGCCAACCTTGCGCTGGATGCGGTCCAGAATCTCCCGAATGGTCTGCGGCGCCATGCTCAAGTGGCTGTTCTGCTCGCCATGCTGTATCGCGGACTCGACGGCCTGCTCGATCGAAGCGTCGAGGAAATAAGCCGGCAGGTTGCCGGCGGCATCCAGGTAGCGCTTGGCTATGGTACGCCGGATCGCCTGCCGCGAGAATTCGGTAAGCAGCACCAGATTGCGGGTGGACAACGCCGCCTCGCCGAGCGACTCCAGAATCGAGCCGGTGTCGCGGATCGAAACTCGCTCGCGCAGCAGATTCTGAAGAACCCGCTGGACCGCCGATAGTGGAAGCTGTTTGGGCACCAGATCCTCGACCATCTTGGGTTGGTCGACGGCCGCCAGATCCAGCACTTTCTTGGCATCCTGGCGCGAGAACAACTCGTGCGCATGCCGCCGGGCCAACTCGGCAATATGGGTGCCCAGCACGCTGACCGCATCGACCAGCGTATATCCAGCGGCGCGGGCCTGCTCCGCGCGCTGGTCCGGAATCCACCAGGCAGCCAATCCAAAGGCCGGTTCGCGAGTGGCGCTGCCTTCGAGCGCCGAAGCGTTCTTGCCGGAGGGGATGGCCAACTGGCAGCCCTGCGGCAGTTCGTAGCGCGCGATCTCCGCGCCTTTGAGCGAGATCACGTATTCCCGCGCGCGCAACGCCAGATTATCCGCTACGCGGACCGGCGGCAACAGGTACCCGAGGTCCGCGGCCAGTTGCCGCCGAATGCCCGATATACGCTTCAGAAGCGGAGAGTTCTGGGCGCCTTCCACCATCTTGACCAGCCCCAACCCCACTTCGATCGCCAGCGGTTCCACCTTTAGCAGGCCTTCCAGATTCTCGCGGGCCGGTTTGGCCGCGCTGGGCGCCTGCTCCTTGACAGCCGCTCGCGACCGCATGCGCCAGCCCCCCGTTCCCAGCGCCAGGCCCAGCAACAGGAACGGGATTCCGGGCATGCCCGGCACGCACGCCAGCACGATCAACACGCCGCTCGCCAGCAGCAGCGGTTGCGGGCTGCCGAATATCTGCTTCCGGAAGTCCGCGCCCAGACGTGCGTCCGAGCCGGACCGAGTGATCACCATGGCGCCCGAAACCGAGATCATCAGGGCCGGCACGACGGTCACCAATCCATCCCCTATGGTGAGAACCGTGTAAGTCTCCAGGGCGTGCCGCAGTTCCATGCCGTGCTGCAGGACACCGATCAGGAAGCCCGCGATTATGTTGATGCTGGTGATCAGGATGCTCGCCACGGCATCGCGTTGGGTAAAGCGCGAGGCGCCGTCCATGGCCCCGTAGAACTCCGCCTCGGCCGCGAGTTGCTTGCGGCGCTGGCGGGCCGCCGCCTCGTCGATAAGTCCCGAACTCAGATCCGAATCGATGGACATCTGCTTTCCGGGCAGCGCGTCGAGCGTGAATCGCGCCGTGACTTCCGAGATGCGCACTGCGCCGTGATTGATCACCACGTACTGGATCGCGATCAACACCAGAAAGATCACCGTTCCGATGATATAATTGCCGCCCACCACAAAGCTGCCGAAAGCCTCGATCACATGGCCCGCGGCGGAGGTGCCCGTGTTGCCGTTGAGCAGGATCAGCCGCGCCGAGGAAACATTCAGAGCCAGTCTGTATAAAGTTAATAACAGCAACGTGGTCGGAAAGACGTTGAAATCCGACGGACGCTGAATGTACATGGCGACCATCATGACGATCACCGACATCATGATGTCCACTACCAGCAGCAGGTCCAATAGGAACGGCGGCAGAGGCGTGATAAGGGCCATGACGATGGCCAGTACGGCCACCGGCACGCCCAGGTCCGCCGCGCCTCCGCTGGAGAAGAACTCCAGCGGCTTCCAACCCGTTTTGGCTATTGCCGTCGCTTGCGCCATTCTGTTTTTGTTTCCGCCTTACGTACCTGCCGCGCTTACCCAGGTAATCGGCCGTTCATGAGCTTATAAACATAGGCCAGGATCTCGGCCACGGCGCGATAGAGATGCGCCGGGATCTCCTGTCCCACCTCCACCGAACTGTAGAGCGCCTGCGCCAGCGGCGGATTCTCGATGATGGGGACCTGGTGTTCGGTGGCCCGCTGGCGAATCCGCAGCGCCAGATAATTCTTCCCCTTAGCCACCACGACCGGGGTGGCCATGGAATCCAGGGCGTAGCGCAATGCCACTGCATAATGCGTCGGGTTGACGATGACGGCAGTGGCCTTGGGAACTTCTTTCATCATCTGGTGCCGCAGGCGTTCCCGCCGTATGCGGCGAATGCGCGCCTTCATCTGGGGATTGCCCTCCGACTCCTTGAATTCGTCGCGAATCTCCTGCTTGCTCATGCGCAGATCCTTGCTGTAGCGGCGGCGTTGCCGGAACAGATCCACCAGGCCGAAAACCATGAAGACGCCGCAAGCTTTCCATAGCAGCGTGCCGAAGGAACCGCATGCGTGCCGGAATCCCGATTCGACGCTCTGAAAAGGGAGGGCCATATAAGCAAACAGGTTGTCCCGTATGATTCCGTAGACCGCCAGCCCGAACAGCGGCAGCATCGCCACCGCGCGCAACAGCGCAGGTAGATTTTGCCGCGGCAGATCTTTCAGCCGCGACATCGGGTTCAGCCGCTTTAGATCGGGCGCCAGTTTTTTCAGGCTAACGCCAAGTTGGGTGGCTGCCAATTGCATGCCCAGCGTCACTAGAAGCAGCACGCCCGCGGCGGGCGCCAGCAGCCGCAGCAGATCCACCAGCAAGTACCGGCTGATCTCCACGATCTGCTCTTGCCGTATAGAGAAGGCCGCCGCCAGAGAGTGGCGCATCAGGAGACGCAACTCGGCGAGCCAATGCCCGCCCCAGGCCTCCAGCAGCGCCACGAACGCCACGAATTGCATGGCCGAAACAAACTGGCGCGCGGCGGGAAACTGCCCATCCTTGCGCGCTTTGACCAGACGCTTGGCGGTAGGCTGCTCGGTTTTTTGACCATTGTCCGCCAGAGATTTTCTCCGTTCGGCTCAAAAGCGCAGCGCCTGGCGCAACGTTCCGAAGACCACGCCGCCGTAGGCCGCCAGCAGCCTGGGCAGAAGCACCGTGATCCATCCGAGCAACACCAGGGCGGCAGTCATCTTGATGGGGAAAGCCAGGGTCATCAGTTGCAGTTGGGCGTTGAGACGTCCCATCAGACCCAGCGCGATATCCGCCAGCACCAAGAGAGCGATGCCCGGTAATGCCAGGCGCACCGCCAGCGCCAGCATGTCCCCGCCAAGACGGAGTATCGCCTCCGCCGCCGGCGGCGTAACCCAGGCGCCGGCCGGATGTGTTTCCAGGCTGAAAGCCAGCGTGCGGATCACCTCCCGGTCCAAGCCCAGGGAGAGAAAAACCATGCCGCCCGCCAATTGCGCGAACACCACCAATACGCCCGATTGAGCCTGGGTGGTCGGGTCGATGGTCTGGGCAAAGCTAAACCCAGCGTTCAGACTGAGGATTTGCGCACCGGTAAGGAAGACTTCCAGGATGAAAGCCACGCCCAGACCGATGGTGACCCCTACGCCGATCTCCGGCAGTACCCATAGCAGCAGGCGTGGAGCATCCACACGCGCGGCGTCCATTTGCGGCCAAAGCGGAAACAGCACCAGGGTGATGAATACCGACAGGACGATGCGCGCCAACTTCGGGGCGCTCTGAAAGCCCGGCAGGGGCACCAGCGCGAAGACGCCGGAAACCCGCGCCAGCACCAGCAGAAACCCATAGAGTGCCGGGAAGCCCAGGCTGACATCAACGGGCATATCGCGCCAGGTCGCCGAATAAGTCGGCCGTGTAGACCGTCATACGTTGAATCATAAAGGGCATCAACATCAGGATGGCCAGCATAAACACGATCAGGCGGGGGATGGCGCTGAAGGCGGTATCCTGGATGGAAGTCACGATCTGTGCCAGGCTGATCGCCACGCCAGCGGCGAAGGCGATGGCCATCAACGGCGCCGCTATCCAGAATGCCGCCAGGAGCGCATGGCGCAGAATTTCAACGACGGAATCGGTAGTCATATGCTTTACTCAGTTAAAGCTCTTCATCAGCGACCCGATCACCAGATTCCAACCATCCACCAGTACGAACAGCAGAATCTTGAAGGGCGCCGAGATCATGACGGGCGGCAACTGCATCATGCCTACCGACAGGGTCACCGAGGCCACCACCAGATCGATGACCAGAAACGGCAGGTAAAGCACGGCGCCAATTTGAAAGGATGCTTTCAACTCCGACAAGATATATGCCGGAATCAGGACTTTCAGATCCACATCGGCCGGAGTGCGGGGCGCCGGCGAATGGGACACCTCCAGGAACAAGGCGATGTCCTTTTCCCGTGCGAAGCGCAGCCAGAATTGGCGCAACGGCTTGGCCGCCTCCTGGGCCGCCTGTTGGACCGTCATCTGGCCGTTATCCATGGGCATCCAGGCCTGTTGATAGATCTGGCTCGCCATGGGCTGAATGGTGAGCAGGCTCAGGAATAATGCCAGTCCCACCAGGATTTGGTTGGAAGGCGCGGTCTGCGTTCCGAGCGCCTGGCGCAGAAAATGCAACACTATGATGGTCCGCAGAAAAGGCGTCACCGACACTACCGCGGCGGGCAAAAGGGCCAACGCGGTCAGCAGCAGGACAATCTGCATCGGGGAACTTAGCGCACCGGACTTGCCCGAGACGAGCCAGGACGCCGAGGAAGCCGCGGGAGCCGCAACTGCAGCTACCGGGAAGAGCAGCGCCAGGACACCCGCGTGCGCCAGCCGGATTGACATCAGCGGATCTCCATGTTTCCCGCGGCAGGCTGCGGCTCCAGGCTCGCCCAGTCGAAGCTCTCCAGTACGGCGCATCCCGCAGGCGAAGTGGCTACCAGCAGTCCTCGGCCCGCCAGCCGGACTAAGTGCAGCGAGTGCTGGGGTCCCAGCGCCAGCCGCTCCACCGCCTGGATGGCGCGCTTCCGGGAGCCGCCAGAGCCCCGATGGACAATTCCCTTGCGGCGTAGCCACCAGAGGCAGGCCGCCAGCGACAACAACACCGCGCTCACCGCCAAGACTTGCCGGATCAATTCCATTTGCTCATCCCGCGCAGCCGCCTCACAACTCACCGGTAAAATCCGTAATGCGGACCCCTAGGGTATTCTCGACCACCACGATTTCACCGCAACCGATCAGCGTGCCGCCCACGTAGAGGTCGATATTCTCACCCGCGGATCGCTTCATGCCGATCAAACTGCCGGGTTCCATTTGCAGGATCTGCGCCACCGTGAGGATGCGGCGGTCCAGTTCGGCTTCGATATCCACTTGAACATCGGCAAAGGGGCCGATTTCTTCCATGGCTGTCATATCCAGATGGCTCCTAGGTGATCAACTGGGTAGCGGCCTGCACCATCGTGTCCACGGTGGTCACCACCTTGGAATTCGCCTGATAGGCGCTTTGCAGTACGATCAGATTGGTGAGTTCCGTGGCCATATCCACATTCGAGGATTCCAACGCGCCGCCTACGATCGTGCCGCGGCCTCCGGTCCCGGGCGCCCCCACGTCCGGCGCGCCAGTGTCGGCGCTCACCTGGTAGTTGTTGTTTCCCACCGAAACCAGGGTCTGCGGGTTTTGAATGTTAGCCATGGCTACTTGCCCGACCACCGCCTGCTGACCGTTGGAGTAGGAAGCCAGCAAATCGCCGCCGCTGCCCATGGTCACCGAGGTGAGCTGGGCCGCCGCCGAGCCATCCTGGCTGGTGGCGGAAGTGGCCGAACTCTGGTCGAACTGGGTGAGAGTGCCGGCGCCGCTGGCATTGTAAGGATTCCAGGCCATGCTCATGTTTGCGGCGCCGTCGTTCAGCCCGGCGATGTCGAGCGTGATGGGGGACCCCGCGGCCGGGCCGGTCAACTGTCCGCTGCTGTTGAACGTCAGCGTGCCGCTGCCGTTCGGAATATCGTATGGCGTGCCCGCCGCGCCGGCACTGACATCCGCGCCGGGAACGGTAGCCGTGTAAGACCACGTGTTGGCGGCGGTCTGCTGGAAATTGAGGGTGACCACGTGGGCGTTCCCCAAGGAGTCGTAGACGGTTACGGGAGCGGACCACGCGGATGCCGAACCTGTGGTGGCGGATGCGTTGAAGTTGGCGCTCACGGTGATGTTCTGGGTGGCTTGGGGCGCCTGCAAGGCGCCCACCGGCACGGTGATGTTGCCGATGGCTCCGCCGGTGTTGACCGCTCCGCCTGTGGCCATCCAGCCCTGAACCTCCTGGCCGCTGGGAGTGAGCAGGTTGCCCGAAAGGTCCACTTGGAAACTGCCGGCCCGGGTGAACTCGGTGGCCCCGTTGTCGTTCACGACGAAAAAGCCGTTACCCTGGATGGCGGCGTCGAGAGGGCCGCTGCTAGCGCTAATCGCGCCTTGCGTGAATTGCATGATCGTAAGCGGCGAGGCCACACCGAATCCCACCTGGGTCTGGCCGCCGTTTAAGGATTCGCTTACCAGGTTTTGGAAATAGGCGACGCTCTCCTTATAGCCGGTCGTATTCATGTTGGCCAGGTTGTTGCCTACCACGGCGACGGCCACACCGTTGGCGTCCAAAGCGGATAATGCGGTGCTGAATGCTGCGAACATTGTTAGTTGACTCCTTTTGTGGAAGTGGTATTCTGAGCGCCGCCGGCGCCGGACTGCGTCAGGTTGTCGAGATCGCTGTGAATGGCGACCAGTTGTTCGAGTGAGCTGAACTGCGCCAATTGCGTGACGAAGGCGGTGCTGTCGGTCGGATTGGTGGGGTCTTGGTACTGGATTTGAGCCACCAAGAGCTGCAAGAACTCGTTCTCGTTGACGCCATCGGCCGAACTGCCCGAACTGGTTTGAGCGGTACTCGACGGCGGGGTTGCTGCGGCCGCCGCGCCGCTCTGACTCTGCGGCAATGTTGCTAAGGGCTGAATCGTCATATGTGGGGCTCCTGTGCGGGTTCTAGGGTGGATTTCCACTCTCCGTCCCAGCGGGCTTGATTTTTGGGCTGCTGTTGCTGCGGCTGCTGCGGGCGGCCCTCTCTGCGGCCACCTGGCGAATGCTCCTGCGGTGCGCCATCGGAGCCGTCGCGGCGGCCCGCATCCGATTGGGTTGCGGCGGCGGGACGCCACGCCTCCGCCTGAAATCCGCCTTGCCTCAGTTTGCCGACCAGATCCGGCAAGTCGGCGCGCATAGAATTGGCCAAATCGCGATCCGGGGTATGTACCGTCACCCGGATCTCGCCGGCACGCTCCGCCATGCGGATGTCCACGCCGCTCCCGCCATCGGCCAGATGCAGCGAGATATCGTGGGAGGCCGGCGGCGGCTCCGGAGGTTCTACGATGACCGGACCAGTCTGGCTCGCCGGCTGCGGAGGTAACGCAGACGGAGCGTCCCCTTCTGCGGCAGCCGGAGCGGCAGCGCTCCAGGCGCTCTCCATATCCGCCGTTACCGAAGCCTCATTTTCGCCGCGGCCGCCCGCGGTGCGCTCACTGGGGACTGCCGGTCCCTTTCCAGCGATGTTAGCGAGGACGTCGGCCTTGCGTTGATCCGGAGCAGGAGTGTTGTGGCCTTCTTCCTGCGTGTTCGAGGGACTATTGGCGCTGTCGGGAGGCGTTGTGTTCTGCGAGTCGGATTGCCGATCGCCACGGAGTGCGGTGTGTACGCTGCGAGCGCTTCCCAAGATCTCCTCAATCGTCTGTTGGCTGCGTCCGCTTTCGGCCGCTACGGCCACGTCCTCCGAACCAGCGTCGAGGCTTGCGGATATCAAAGCCGCAGCCGGGGCATTGGCTGGCGGATCTGTGGTCCCGCCGGAGGCGACTGGCGCCGGTGCGAGCAAGCGCGCGGAGAACGCCAATTCCGGAACGGCTTCCATGGCCGGAGTACCGTCGCGAGTACTTTGAGTGGGATCTGGCTTGCCATCCGGGTCGTCCTGCGGTGAGGCGGTATCTGCAGTGATTACACCCGCCGCAGCGGACCGTTGCGGCGGCAGGGACACAAGGCCGGAGAGTGAACCGGGCCCCCCAACAGCGCCTCCCAGATCCGTGACAGTTGGCGCGCCGAGATTCTCCGTTTGTGCCAGACCCCAGACGGTAGCCAACGGCGCACTGGCAACCACCGGAACCGGCGTGGAGGTGGGCGCCGCCAATGGATTGTTTGGACGTCTGCCGCCGGGCATCGGACGTTTTAGCTCCGTCGATCCCTGCGGGGCCCCATCATCCGCCAAATAGCCACCCAAAAGAAGCCCGAATCCGATGCCCGGGGCCGCATCCTTAGCGGTTGTTACGCCTGTCGCTCGGCCCCCGGCAACCTGCATCGAATTGCTGCCGGAAGCAGCCGCCAATCCTGAAGAAACTGCGATCACGTCCGGAACGAGTGCACTCGGGAAGCCGAAGCGCCGCGACTTAAATTCCAAGCAGTTACGCGCCGGACTGGCGCCAAGATCTTGGCGGCGCCGTCCTCTCCGCCAGATATTTGGCCGGGCCGGGGACGTCAACCCCTTCTATTAGTGCGGCCAGGTCTTCGGCTCTCCGCTTGCATATCGACCCGTGTGAACGTCCATGGATAACCTGACAATCTCGGCGGCCGGAGGAATGCAGGCCCGCATGGAGTCGCTGGACATGCTGGCGAACAATCTGGCCAACACGGAAACGGGCGGTTATAAGACCGACCGGGAGTTTTACAACCTCTATGTATCGGCGGAAGCTACAGGCGCGGAGAACGGATCGGCGTCCACGCTGCCGGTCGTCGAGCGTCCCTGGACAGATTTCTCGCAGGGAGCGATAAAGGTGACGGGCGGCGCCTTGGATCTGGCGCTTTCCGGCAAGGGCTTCTTCGCTGTGGACGGCCCGTCCGGAAGCCTGTACACACGCAACGGCAGCTTTCGCGTATCGACCGCCGGCGCTCTAGTCACTGGTGAAGGATATCCGGTGCGAACCGTATCCGGCGGCAACATGAACGTCCAGCCAACCGGCGCGCTGGCGGTCTCGCCGGATGGCACGGTGAGCCAGGACGGCCAGACCTTAGGCCAACTGCAGCTAGCCGATTTCTCCGATACCGGTTCGCTGGTTAAGCAAGGGGCCAGCTATTTCCGGAGCGCGACGGAATCCCAGCCGGCATCCGGCGTCCAAGTGGAACAGGGCAAGCTGGAAAGTTCCAATGTCGGCGCCGCGGAATCGGCTGTGCGCCTGGTGTCGGTCATGCGCCAATTTGAAATGCTGCAGAAGGCCGCCACGCTGGGATCGCAGATGAATAAACAGGCTGTCGAAGAAGTAGCCCGCGTGGCTACCTAAAAGCAGACGGGCAAGATCAAGATAAGGACCAATCGATTATGATGCGAGCACTTTTCAGCGCCGCCAGCGGTATGACGGCGCAACAGATGAGCGTAGACAACATCGCCAACAACCTGGCGAATGCCAACACCAACGGATACAAGTCGCGTTCCGTTCAATTTCAGGATCTGCTTTACCAGAACATCATGCAGCCGGGAGCCTCCGCCAGCCAGCAGACAGTGTTGCCGGCCGGGCTGCAATTGGGACTCGGCACACGTCCGTCCGGCAACGAGATCATCTTCACCCAGGGCAGCTTCTCCGAGACAGACAACCCGCTGGATGTTGCAATCCAAGGGAATGGCTTCTTTCAAGTGTTGCAGCCCAACGGACAACTGGCCTACACGCGCGACGGGGAGTTTCAGCTCGACAAGAATGGCAACGTAGTAACCGCCAGTGGCAACCCCCTGCAGCCCCAGATCACGATTCCGGCGGATGCGCAATCGATCACGATCGCCGGCGACGGCACAGTGAGTTACACCCAGCCGAACCAGACTACGGCCCAGATCGCGGGGCAGATCCAGCTTGCCAATTTCCAGAACCCGGCGGGCTTGAGCACCATTGGCGGCAACCTGTACACGCCCACGCAGGCTTCCGGCGATCCGGTTCTGGGCAACCCGGGCGGCGCCGAGGGGCTGGGCGCGTTGCAGCAGGGATACACTGAGCAATCCAACGTCAGCGTGGTCCAGGAAATGGTCAACCTGATCGTCAGCCAGCGGGCCTATGAAGCCAATTCCAAGGTGGTCACGGCCGCGAACGAGATGTATCAAGAAGCCAATGGTCTTGTGACGCAATGACCCTGCGGATGGCGCTCATCCTGCTGGCCGCTCTGGCGCCGGGGAGCGGGCAGTGCTTGCCCGTTTCGGGCCAGAGTATTCTGGCTGGAGATATGGCGCGGGCCGTGCCGGCATTCGCAGGGCTGGCGCCGGAACTGGCGCTGGGTTTCGCGCCGGCGCCCGGAGCAAGCCGCGCTTACGGCTCCGCGGAGTTGGCGCGGCTGGCGCGGCGTTACGGGCTGGCGGTGGAACCGGGGATGGAAGCCTGCTTTACGCGGCCTCTGGAGACGCTCACCAGCGAGCGTGTGACGGCCGCCCTGCGCGTGTCCATGCCCGAAGCGCGCATCGAAGTGGTGGAATTCAGCCGGCAGCCGATCCCGCCCGGCGAATTGCGCTTTCCGGTCTCCGGACTGCGGGTGGACCAGACCTCCAGCAGTCCGCTGCTGTGGCACGGCGCGATATCCGGCTCCGGGCAGGACGATTTTCCGGTTTGGGCCAAGGCGCGTATTCGTGTTTCGGGAAAGCGCGTAGCCGCCGCCGAGGCGCTGATGCCGGGCCGTCCCATCGAACGCTCTCAGCTGCGCGAGGAACCCTACGAAGGACCTCCTGGTTTTCCGCAGCTATCCCAAGTCGTGGGCTGTGTGCCGCGACGGCCGATTCCATCGGGCACGGCGATCGAGCAGCGGTGGCTGGACGCGGCGGTCGACGTACTGCGCGGCGAGCGCGTGCAGGTGGAAATCCGGAGCGGTCGGGCGCGGGTGCTTTTGGAAGGACTAGCGCAGTCTTCCGGCAGGCGCGGTGAGGTCATCGGCGTACGCAACCCCGCCAATGGCAAGATCCTCCGCGCTACAGTCACGGATCGCGGTCGCGCGCTCCTTACAGCGAATGGGGGAGAAATAGCTGCGGCAGGAGGGGAGAACCGATGAAACCTAAACCGTTTCTGGCGCTGGCCCTGGCCTCGATGCTAGCCCCGGCCTGGGCGGCTAAGAAGACGCCGAAGCCGCCGGAGCCATCCGCCCTGGAACGCTACGTGGCAGAGGCCACCGCGGCGGCGCGCGCCAACAGCGACGCTTCGCCCGGCTCCCTATGGTCTTCCGCCGCCCTGTTTACGGACCTCGCTCGCGACCTGCGGGCCAGCCGGGTCAACGACATGGTCACGGTGCTGGTAGCGGAGAACGCCTCGGCGGTGAGTACGGGCAACGTGCAAAGCTCGCGCACTTCGAGCGCCCAAGCCTCGATCACGGCCTTGGGCGGTGTAACGAAGGCCACCGGTGCCCTGGCCAACCTGCTGGGCACATCGGGCGACCAGGAATTAAAGGGCGCCGGCACAATCGGCCGCACGACGGTGATCTCCACCACGCTAGGCACGCGCGTAGTGCATGTGTTGCCGAACGGTTATCTGGTAGTGGAAGGCGTCAAGGAGATCCGCGTGAGTTCGGAGCAGCAAGTGATTACGGTGCGAGGCGTGGTACGGCCGGCGGATCTGGGCCCGAACAATGTGGTCCAATCGGACCTGATCGCGCAACTGGAAGTCTCGGTCAATGGAAAAGGCGTGGTGGGGGATGCCATCAGGCGTCCATTCATTCTGTACCGGCTGTTGATGGGAGTGCTTCCGTTCTAAGTTTGGAGGAGACGATGCAATGGACGACTGGCTGGCTGGTGTGGGCGTTGGCGCTAGCGGCCCCCGCAGCCGGCGCCACGCGACTGAAAGATCTGGCGGGCATCGAAGGCGTGCGCGACAATCCGCTCATCGGTTACGGTCTGGTTGTGGGGCTGGCCGGAAAGGGCGACACGCAGCAAACCGTATTCTCGCCGCAGAGCCTGGCCAACATGCTGGAACGTATGGGGGTCTCGGTTCCGGGCGCCACTATCCGGGTCAAGGACACTGCGGCAGTCATGATAACAGCCGTTCTGCCGCCCTTCGCCCAACCTGGCATCCAACTGGATGTCACGGCGGCTGCCATTGGGGATGCTACTACTCTCCAGGGAGGGATACTGTTGTTGACACCGCTGAAAGGCGCCGACGGCCAAGTCTATGCGGTGGCCCAGGGCGCCGTGGTCACGGGCGGATTCTCGGCGGGGCGCGGCGGCGCGAGTCAGACTGTGAATCATCCCACGGTAGGGCGCGTGCCGAGTGGCGGCATTGTGGAGCGGCCAGCGCCTTTCCTGGCATTCAAGGGGCTTCTGCATCTGCAACTCCGGTATGCGGACTTCACTACCGCCTCGCGCGTAGCCTCCGCGCTGAACGCTAAATATGGCACTGCGGGAACTACGCCGGCGCGTGCCGAAAACTCCGCGCTGGTGACCGTATTGGTTCCCTCGTCTTTCGCCGCCCGCCCTGTCGATTTCATCGCCGAGATGGAAACCCTGACCGTGGACGCAGACCAGCCGGCCCGCGTGGTGGTGAACGAGCGCACCGGCACCATCGTCATGGGCCGTGATGTACACATTTCTCCCGTGGCCATCCTGCACGGCAATCTGACCGTCGAGATCCAGACCAGCGTGGACGTCTCGCAGCCGGCGCCGCTATCGGCCGGGACGACCGCCACGGTCGCCAAAGTAGGGCTGGATGCCAAAGAAGAGCCCGCCCGCAACGTGGTGCTGAAGCAAGGCGCCACGGTGGAGGAGTTGGTGCACGCACTGGCAGCCATCGGCTCGACTCCGCGGGACATCATTGCCATATTGCAAAACCTACGCTCGGCCGGCGCGCTGGAAGCCGAACTGGAGGTGATCTGATGAGCGCACTAGCGATTCCGACAACCGCTACGGGCGGCATAGCGGAACCGCCCGCCGCGCGCCCACCCCAAACTTTGGAGGCCGCCGCGAAGCAATTCGAGGCAATTATGATCGCACAACTCCTCAAGGAGTCCCGCGGCGACGAAGGCGGTTGGCTGGGCAGCGGAGAGGACACCGGTAGTGCCACCGAGGCCGGAATGGCTGAAGACCAGTTTGCACAGGCATTGTCACAAAGCGGGGGGCTTGGCTTGAGCGCTCAGATCGTCTCCAGCCTGTCCGCCGGGGCAAAGTAAACCCAGGCGCCCAAGCGCCGCGCCCGGGATGGGATCGGGTGTAATCAAAAGCTCCAGCTCTGCGAAGCATACTCGGCCGTGGCTGGGGCGAAGACCGCGGCGTACCCGCCGTATTCCGACGACTGCCCGGTTCCGGTCGGCGCAAGTGAGTTTCCATTTGGGGCCGAAGGTTGGGCCGCGGCGCGTATCTGATCCCAGCCCTCCAGCAGGGTGGCCAGCAGGCTTCCCACTTCCACCAGCGGCTCCACCTTCTGGCGCTGATTCGCCTCCAGCAACCGGCGTTGCATATAGTCGTACAACTCCGCCAGGCTATGGCTCAGCTTTCCTCCGCGCGCATGGTCGAGCGTACGGGACAACTGCGTCAAGATAGCAAAGGCCTTCGAGATTTGGTTGGAACGCTCCGCGTTACGCCCGGCCGCCAGATGGGCGCTGGCGCTGCGCGTAGCGTCGCGTGCGGCGCGATAGAGCAGGCATACCAGTTCCAAGGGGGCGGCGGTCTGAATCTGGCTTTCCAGGTAAGCATTCTGTGGCTGCATGAGATCTCCTCACACTGCTTATCGGAACAACGGCTCCGAATTTGCGCGGCGCAATTGAGTTTAGCCGCTAGGCTGGCCGAAGGTCTGCGCCAACTGCAGCATATACTCCGGCGGCGTTTGCCATAGGATTTCACCCGTGTGCTGGTTGACGACCCGCACCACAGGCTGCTTGGTATCCCGATCCAGGGCGAAAGTCAGCTCACTGCCCGCGCCGAACAACTCCACGGCATCCATGCTCGCGATGCTGCTGATCATTCCGCGGTTTTCAGCCAACCATCTGGGGCTGACAGTTTCATAGGCGGCTGGGAGAGCCTGTCCCGGATTGCTAACGATTGCGAGATCCATAGAACCACTCCCGAGGGATCGGCTCCCCCACGATCTTATCGACTGCCCGAGTGCAAATCTGCGCCCCGGACTAAAGCTACGCACCCACCCGCCGATAGATTAAGAGGGATCGCTCAGCTTGAATCGCACACTATCGCAACAGGAAATCGACGCGTTGTTCAACAATGCCGCTGGGGTGCACTTGCAGGAGTCCCCTTCCAAGAAAGTCGTGCCTTTCGACTTCCGTCGCCCGGATCGCATCGCCAAATCCCAACTGCGGGCCATTCACCAGCTTCACGAGACCTTTGTTCACAATCTGGTTTCCAGCCTTTCGGCCTACTTGCGCACGTATCTTTTGGTGAATCTGGTGAGCGTCGAGCAACTCTCCTGCGAAGAGTTCCTGAACGGACTGCCCTCGCCCACATGCATGCTCTCGCTGGGGTTGCGGCCCTATGACGGTTACGGACTGCTGGAACTGAGCCCCGCGCTGGTCTTTCCCATTCTGGAGGTGCTGTTGGGCGGCGATGGCAAATCCACGTCGGGATTGCGGCGCGAGATCACTGAAATCGAGCAGAAACTGCTCGACAGCCTTTTCCGAATTATTTTGAACGATCTGAAAGCCGCCTGGCAAGCGGTCGCTCCGATCGAGTTCACCATCCATACGGTGGAGACAGAGCCCCAGTTTCTGCGCGTCTTGGCCCCCAGCGAGGCGGTCGTAGCCGTGGGCATTGAGATCCGCATCGGGGACAATGTAGGGATGATGAACATCGCAGTTCCCTCCATCATCGCCAAGATGATGCGCCAGAAGTTCGACCAGCAGTGGTCCATGCGCCGAACACAGTCGACGGAGGCCGAGCAGGCGGGCATGCTTGCGCGCATCCGGCCTTCGACGTTGGGCCTGGACGTCCGCCTGCGCGGCCCAAGGCTGCTGGCAAGGGATCTGCTGCGCTTGGCCGAAGGCGATGTGCTGACCTTCGACTTTCCCTTAGGCCGCCGGATGGACGGTCTGATCAACGGCGAGCTTCGGTTCGGCGGCCAGATCGTCGACGCCGGCCGAAGGCGCGGCTTTCTTGTGGAAACCGTTCCGGCCGCCGCAGTCGCCGCCGATAAGGAATAAGGGCTCATGATTCACCTCACCCGCCTCAATCATCGGCCGCTTGTGCTCAATGCGGACCTCATCGAATCGATCGAAGCGACACCCGACACGATGATCGGTCTGACCAACGGGCAGAAGCTGGTAGTGCTCGAACCGGCCGAAGAAATCGTCCGGCGGGTGGTAGAGTTCCGCCGGGCCATCCAGAGTGGTATCCCGCTGAGTCCGCCCATCCTCGCCCGGGAAGGCGCATCTCTCCGCGAGGCCGTGAATACCGGGGAGATCGAATAGCATATGGCCGAGACAGCCCCGCCGGCGCCCGATTCCGCCAAGAAACAGCCCAGGCGCCGACCCGATCTGGCGACTCTGGGCGGACTAGCCCTGGCGCTCGTAGGCATCCTGGGAGGCTTGGTGCTTGAGCAGGGCAGAGTAAGAGATGTTGCGCAATTGACCGCCGCCATCATCGTCCTCGGGGGTACCCTCGGGGCCGTAATGGTTACCACTCCGATGGCTCTACTTCGCAGCGCCGCCGGCAAGTTGCCCGCGGTTTTCCTCGAGACCAATCACGCGCCCGGAGCGATCATCGAGCAGATTATCGGCTACGCCACCAAGGCCCGCAAGAACGGCATCGTCTCCCTGGAGGAAGAAGCCGGGTCCATCGAAGACCCCTTCCTGCGCAAAGCGTTGAACTTGGCGGTGGATGGGACCGACCTGCAGGAGTTGCGGCGCATGATGGAGTTGGAGATCTCCCTGGAGGAACATCGCGGGGAAGCCGAAGCCAAGGTTTACGAAGCGGCCGGCGGATACGCACCCACCATCGGTATTATCGGCGCCGTGCTGGGCCTGATTCAGGTAATGAAGCATCTAGCCAATATAGACGAAGTGGGCCGGGGAATCGCGGTGGCTTTTGTGGCCACCGTATACGGCGTGGCCGCGGCGAATATATTGTTTCTTCCGGCTGGCAGCAAGCTCAAGTCGCGCGTGCACGCCGCCGTGGAGATCCGCGAGTTGATGCTCGAAGGCGTGCTCGGAATCGCAGAGGGATTGAATCCCAAGCTGATCCGGATCAAGCTGGAGGCGTATGCGCCGCCGCCCGCTCCGAGGAAGGCGCCCAAAGGAAGCCGGGCACCGGCCGCCGCTATCCAGCCGTCGGCGGCCGCGGCTGGGGATTAGGTCGGCAGGCCCATGGCGCGCCGTCGAAAACCCGAAGAACCAGCCAACCATGAACGCTGGCTGGTTTCCTATGCGGATTTCATCACGCTGCTGTTTGCCTTCTTCGTGGTGATGTTCGCCACGTCCCAGGCGGATCACGGCAAAGCTGCGCAGGTCTCCGAGTCTGTCCGCAAGGCTTTAGGCGAGGGGCAGGACAAGTCCGCGGTGGCCGCCATACTAGGGGGCACTAAAGGCGACAAGGGCAAGGGAAACGCCATGATGCAGGGGCCGGGAGGAGCGAGACCTACGGCCCAGGAGAAACCGCCAAGCGCGGATCTGGCCGCTTCCATGGAGTCCTTACGGACCGCTCTGAAGCTGGAGATCGGAAAGGGCCAAATCCAGATCTCGCTGGAGCCGCGCGGACTGGTCATCAGCTTACGCGAATCCGGCTTCTTCGCTTCCGGCGACGATGGCGTGTTTCCGGGAACATATCCCACCGTAGGAAAGATCGCGCAGGCTATAGCCGCACTGCCGAGTCAAGTGCGCTTGGAGGGCCACACGGATGCCATACCCATACACAACTCCCGCTTTCGCAGCAATTGGGATCTCTCGGCCGCGCGCAGTATTGCCATGCTCGAACTGCTGGTGTCCCGTTTCGATATTCCGGCCCAGCGCCTGGCCGTGGCGGGTTACGCCGATACCGTGCCGGTGGAATCCAACGATGCCGAAATGGGGCGCGCCCATAACCGCCGCGTGGATATCGTCATCCTGAACGAGCACGGCCTCAGCCCGGAACCGAAGGCGGCCGCGGCTGTAGCCCGATGACCGTCCGCCGCACGGTTTCCCGCCGGGCCGCCCGCCGCCAATCATCGGCTAAGGCCGTACCTCTCGGGATCGCGGACTGCGCAGCCGGCCCGCCGTCATGCAGGCATGTAAATCGGCGAGCCCGCTTTTGCCGCGCCGGGCGCCGGCGATCCAGCCGTCCTTTTCAAGAACAACTTGACCTCCAAGCGCTGCCCTTCGCAGTCGAACACAACTACGGTCCAGGTTTCGTCGCCATAGCTCTTGGCCATAAAGTTCTTGCCGAATATAGCAGTCGGGATGCTCATTCCCATGGTTCCTAGCGACACCTCGAGTGCGGTCTTCACGTTGCCCAGAACCATATTGGCGATTTCTGCGACCGCATCCAGGACGTCGGCGTCCACCAACGTGTATTCCGCCATGAGCATCAGAGAGGCAATCCGGCATGCAAACTCGGCCGAGCACGATATCGTACCCGTACCGGCCCACTGCCCGGCCATTCCGATCAGGCAGATCACGCCGTCCAAGGGGTGTGAAGGGCCTTTATCGCAGTAGGACTCCGTGAAATGGAGTTCGGTGCCCAACATGGTCGAAAAGACCTCCTCGGCGGAAGTACGAATATCGCTAACGATTTGATCGTGGTCTATCATTTGTTTTGTCCTAGCTACTCATCGGCGGAACTTCGCCGATCTTTATAAATGAGGCCGATGGAGAAGCAAGTGAAGCCGGATTCTGCCGGGCGCCGCAGATTTCGCCAAGGCCGTAAAGGAAGGCCGGTCCTGGACCGATAGAAAGAAAGGAGTATGGCTTTGAACATTCTAGTCGTAGACGATTCCACCGCTATCCGGAAGATCCTGATCCGAGTGCTGCGTCAAACTGCCCTGGCGATTGACGAGATTTTCGAGGCCCGCGATGGCCTGGAGGCTCTGGAAATCGTCCGGAACCATCCCCTTAACCTAGTCCTGTCGGACATCAATATGCCGAATATGGACGGACTGGGACTACTGGCCGAGTTGAAGGGCGCCGACCAATGGCGGAATCTCCCCGTGGTGATGATCACCACCGAAGGCAGCGAAGAAAAGGTCAGCCAGGCGATCCGGCTGGGTTCGGCCGCCTACATCCGGAAGCCCTTCACCGCCGAGCAGATCCAGGAAAAAATCGGTGCGCTTGTTTGATCCGCAGTTTTTCCGATCCCACCACCCGCCCGGTGGGCGGGTATGTCCCGGTTTGCGTGTTTGCGCGGCGGCGTCTGCCGCCGCTCCATCCGCCAACGGCTGCCCTCGCCAAGATCTTTGCGCGAGTGACGCGAGTTTGGCGGTGCGTGTCTCCGGCAGCGTTAATTCTGCGATATTTGGATATGGAACTCCGGTTGCTGCTGTGAAAGTGCCATGCTGAGTCGCTTGTCGGACACCTTGGAACGCTACATGGACCTGCTGAGCGCGCGGCAGAAAGTGGTGGCTTCCAATATTGCGAACGCGGATACCCCGGGGTACAAAACCAAGGACATCGACTTTCAGTCGGAGCTGCGGTCGGCCCTCGGAGGCGCGGGACTCCAATCGTTCGAAGTCGGCGGATTGCCGGTGAAGAACGACGGCAATAATGTCAGCTTGGATCGGGAGTCTCGCCTGTTGACGGAGAACGATATGCGTTTCAATCTGGCGTCCAACCTGTTGCGCAGCGAGGTGCAGTCGATTCGGGCGGCGCTGCAGAGCGGGAGCAATACATGAGCCTGTTTTCCGCCATGTCGGTCAGCGCTTCGGGAATGGCGGCCGAGCGCACACGTGCGGAGTTGCTGGTAGAGAATCTGGCGAATGCGGAAACCACGCGCACTCCGGAAGGCGGCCCTTACCGCCGAAAAGACGCGGTCTTCGCCTCGCAGCCCATGGCCGCCTCCTTTGGTTCGTTGTTCGAATCGCATCTGCAGGAAGGGGTCGCGGTTGCCGAAGTCAGCGTCGATACGCGGGATCCGGAGCAACGCTATCTGCCGGGCCATCCGGACGCCGGGCCGGACGGATATGTAGCGTTTCCACGACTCAATCCGGCCGAAGACATGGTCGACCTGACGGGCGCGGCGCGTGGCTTCGAGGCCAATGTGGCGGCCATCTCGGCAGTCAAGGACATGATCATGCGCTCGATCGACCTGTTCAAGTAAAGGCCCTGGAATTAGCATGTCTTCACCAATTTCACCAATTCGCGCCGTCCCTTTGCCCGATCTGGGCGGGACCGGCGCTGGCGGTCCGGCGGGTGGCGCGCGGGACTTCCAGTCGCTGCTGGCCAATGCCATCGGCGGCGTCGAGCGCCTGCGGGGCGATGCCGGCAAGTCCGTGGAACGCTTCATGGCCGGGGATGGCGAGGAAGTGCACACCGTAGCGCTGGCCACGCAGCGCGCCGAACTGGCCTTTGAAACGTTCCTGCAGATCCGCAACAAGGTGGTCTCGGCGTACCAGGCAGTCATGCAAATGCAGGTCTAGCGAAGACCGTATGGAACAGATGAAAAAGCTTCTGGCGCGCCTCTCGCTGGCGCAAAAGCTCAGCATAGCGGCGGTCGCGGTGCTGGTAGCCGCCGCGCTGTTCGGATTTGCTCAGTGGCGGCGCGAGGAAGACTTCCGCCCTCTGTACACCGGGTTGGCCGCCGAGGACGCCGGCGCCGTGGTCCAGAAGCTCAAGGAAACGGGTAACGAATTCCGGCTGTCCGAGAACGGCTCGACCGTGCTGGCGCCTTCGGCGAAGTTAGCTGAACTGCGCCTCCAACTGGCCACCAGCGGTTTGCCAAAAAGCGGCCGCATGGGTTTTGAACTGTTCGACAAGACCAGCTTCGGGATGACCGACTTCGCCGAACACGTCAACTACCGGCGCGCCCTGGAGGGCGAGTTGGAGCGTTCCATCGTCTCGTTAGCCGCGGTGGAGCGGGCCCGCGTACATCTCACTTTCCCCAAGGAATCGGTCTACCTGGAAGCCCGCCAGTCGGCCAAAGCGAGCGTGGTGCTGGGACTGCGCGCGGGAGCTCAGCTTTCCTCCCAAAACATCATGGCGGTTTGCAATCTGTTGGCCAGCGCGGTGGAAGGATTGGCGCCGGAGGCCGTCTCGGTCGTGGACACCCGCGGCAACCTGCTCAACCGGCCGCATAAGTCCGGCGGCGACGGGCTGGAAGGATCGGAAGCGAGTCTCGAATACCGGGACATGGTCGAAAAGAGCATGTTAGCCAAGATCCAGACCACGCTCGATCCCTTGCTGGGCGCCGACCGTTTCCGCGCGACGGTGTCGGCCGAATGCGATTATTCGAGCGGCGAGCAGAGCGAAGAAAGCTTCGATCCGGCCCGTTCGGTGATGGTCAGTTCGCAAAAAAGCGAGGATATCGCACCCCTGGCCCTGACTGGCGGTCTGCCGGGGACGGCCTCCAATTTGCCGCATCCGCCGCCGCGCCCCGTCGGGGGAGCCTCTGGCACCTCGCGCCGGACCGAGGAGATCAACTACCAGTCCAGCCGCATGGTACGGCATACCAAGCTCCCCCAGGGAGAGTTGAAGCGCATTTCCGTCTCCTTGCTCCTGGATCAGGATGTGCGCTGGGAAGGCAAGCTCCCTCACTTGCAACAGGTCTTAATCCCGCCCTCGGCGGAAAAACTGAAAACCATCCGCGACTTGGTGGCCGGAGTGATTAGCTTCAAAGCCGAGCGCGGCGACCAACTGATAGTGGAAACCCTGCCTTTCGAGGCCACCCTGCACACCGAGCCCCCGCTCCCGTCGGCGCCGGTTCGCGCGCCCGGCGCGCCAGGAGACAGGCTGCCGGTATGGCTGCACACTCCCACGGGGATAGGCGCCGCGGCCGTCGCGGCGATCTTGCTCTTGGCGCTGGTAGCGATGGGGTTGCGCGGGCTGCGCGGTCGGTCGAAACCTGCAGCCGTGGCACAGATAGCTTTGCCGCCGGGCGCCGACAGCGCGCCCGCCCTGGCTGAGGACGATTCCGTGGAAAAGAAGATGCAAGCCAAACTAGGCGGCCAAGCCGACCTCCAGGCGCGCCTTGAGGCCGAGGCCCTGGATGCCATCAAGTCGCCCGCCCCGACCACCAACAAGAGAGACGTGTTGACCAAGTATTTGCAGGCGGGCCTCAAGAAAGACCCGATCGTGCAAGTGCAGACGCTGCGGACATGGCTCAATGAAAAGGGCTAGCGCCGGCGGAAAGGAACGGAATGGAACGCCATGATCGCCAACATTAAGCGCAACGAACTGATCTCGGGTGTGCGGAAGGCGGCCATGCTTATGGTGCTGCTGGGGGAAGAAGCCAGCGGGCAGCTCATGCGGGAGCTCTCCGAGGACGAGGTGCAGGCCGTCTCGCGCGAGGTGGCCCGGCTTTCCACGATCTCGACCGAGGAAGGCGAGGCGGTGCTCGAGGAGTTCTACCAGATGTGCATGGCGCGGGAGTATGTTTCCCGCGGCGGAATCGATTATGCCCGGAAACTGCTTCTGACCGCCTTTGGGCCGGAAGCCGCGCGCAAGTTGGTGGACCGTCTGGTGAAGACCTTGGGTAACGATACGGCCGCCTTCGACGCGCTGCAGAAGGCCGACCCCCAGCAACTTGCAAAATTCATCCACAGCGAGCATCCACAGACCATCGCGTTCATCCTCTCGCACCTCAGCGCGTCGCAAGCCGCCGCGCTATTGGTTTCGTTGCCCGCCCAGATTCGCGGGGACGTGGCTCTGCGCATGGCGCACCTGGATCAGATCTCGCCCGAGATCATCCATAAGATCGCCGCCGTAATCGGACAAAAGCTGCACGCGCTTGGGGAGTTCAGCCGCGAATCTTACGGCGGCGTGCGGGCGGTTTCGGAGATGTTCAACCGGTTGGAGTCGGGCGCCAGCAAGGAGATCCTGGAATCCATCGAGAAGGAGAATGCCGCGCTGGCCGACACGATCCGGCATCTCATGTTCGTCTTCGACGATATGCTTCTGCTCGAGAGCAACAGCCTCAAGGAGGTACTGACCAAGGTGGATCGCAAGATTCTGACGCTGGCGCTTAAAGGGACCAGCGAGCATGTCCGCAAACACTTCGTAGAATGCCTCTCCCAGCGCGGCGCCGAGATGCTGCTCGAAGATATGGACGCCATGGGCCCGGTGAAGATCAAAGAGGTCGAGGGCGCGCAGCAGCAGATCATCGGCGTGGTGCGGCAGTTGGAAAGCGACGGCACGATCAACTTGAAGGGCGCCGGCGGCGAACAATATGTTGTCTAAGATTCTGTGCGGCGCGGAGGGATCCGCGGTGCCGCGCTTGAGTTGGCCGTCCGCAACGGGTGCGGCGCCGGTGCGCGGCGCGGCTCCCGGCGGCGCGGACGACGCCGGCCAAGCAGTGCGGGATGCCCGGCGCATCGCCGAATTGGAGCAGCAGATCGAGCGCCTGGCGAAGGAGTCCCGCGAGGCCGGTCACCGTGAGGGCGAAGCCGCCGGGCGTGCGCAGGCGGCCGCCGCACTGCAACCGGTGCTCGACAAACTGGCCCGCGGCATACAGGAAATCGCCGGGTTGCGCCCGCAATTGATGCGCGAAGCCGCCGCCGATTTGGTCGGCCTCTCTTTGGGCATTGCCCGCCGCATCCTGCACCGTGAGTTGTCGGTGGACCCCGCCGCATTGGAAGGCTTGGTTTGCGGCGCCCTGCAAAAACTGCCGGGCCAGGAGATCTGCCGCATTCGCATTCATCCCGAGTTGGAGCCGGCAGTCCGGCAGGCGCTCGCGCGCGAGGGCCGCGGCGGCCTTCCGTTAGTCGCCGACGGAACCCTCGAGCGCGGCGCCGTGCTGGTCGAGACGGCCCGCGGAAAGCTGGACGCCTCGCTCGAAACCCAGCTCGCCGAAATCGGGCGAGGGCTGGCCGACCGCATGCCGGAAAAGTGAATGCCCAGCATCCTCAGCCCTTACTTGGGAGCCCTAGACGGCCTCGAACCTATATTGCACGTGGGTGAAGTGGTGGAGATGGCCGGCTTGCTGATCGAATCGGCGGGTCCGGCGGCAGCCATCGGCGATTTTTGCGAAATCTCGACGTCTGGCGGAAGTTCGGTGCGCAGCCAGGTAATAGGTTTCCGCAACGGGCGCGTGCTATCGATGCCCATGGAGGAAACCGGCGGCATCGAGCTGGGCAACCGGGTGGTGGCCCGCAGGGGCGCGGCGCGAGTGGCGGTGGGTCCCGGATTGACCGGACGGGTGCTCGACGGATTCGGCCAGCCGATCGACGGCGGTCCCCGGATCGAGGCACAAGCCGCCTACGACCTGTACGGCGCTCCGCCGGGTCCGCTCGACCGGGAGCATATCACCGTGCCGCTGGTGACCGGCTTGCGCGCCATCGACAGCCTGCTGCCCGTGGGACAGGGGCAGCGCATCGGCATCTTCGGCGGCAGCGGCGTGGGCAAGAGCACCCTGTTGGGATGCATGTCCCGCAACAATTCGGCGGACATCACCGTGATCGGGTTGGTGGGAGAGCGCAATCGCGAAGTGCGCGCCTTCCTGGAGCACGAGATGGGACCGGAGGGCATGAAGCGGGCCGTGGTAGTAGTGGCGACTTCGGACCGTCCGGCTCCGCTGCGCGTCAGGGCCTGCTTCACATCGCTGGCCATCGCCGAGTACTTCCGCGACCAGGGCGCCAATGTGCTGCTGGTGATGGATTCGGTCACCCGCCTGGCCATGGCCCAGCGAGAGATCGGCTTGGCCGCGGGGGAACCGCCCGCGCAGAAAGGATACACGCCATCGGTGTTCGCCCTGCTGCCCAAAGTCTTCGAGAGAGCCGGCAACTTTCCGCGAGGGTCGATAACCGGACTCTTTACCGTGCTGGTGGAGGGGGACGATTTCAACGAGCCCATCTGCGACGCGGTGCGGGCCATCCTGGATGGGCACATCGTACTCTCCCGCCAATTGGCGGCGGCCAATCACTACCCGGCCATTGACATTTTGCAATCGGTGAGCCGCCTGGAATCGCAATTGTCGACATCCGAGCAGGGCGCGCATGCCCGCGCCGTGCGGCAGGCGCTCTCGCTCTACCGACAAGCGGAAGACCTGATCCAGTTGGGCGCTTACGTAGCCGGCTCGAATGCCCAACTGGACGCCGCCATCCGGGTGCGGCCGCAGATTCTGGATTTCCTGCGGCAGGCCCAAAGTGTCGAATCGGCGCGCGCCCAAACCATGCTGCAACTCGGCCAGATCGCCGCCGCGCTGGGGCCGCCGGGCAAGGGATAGCCGTATGCGGGCTTTCGTATTTCCCCTGCGCCAGGCGCTCAAGTGGCGCGGAACTCAACTGGAAGTCGAAGAGAACAAGCTGCGGCAACTCGCGGCCAGCCTCGAAGAGATGGCTCTGGCGGCGGTCAGGCTCGATCTGGTGAAAGACCGGGCGGAAGTGGCGGTGCGGCAGTCCGCGGTGGTGGAGGCGAGCGACCTTTGGGCGCTGGCGGCCTACCGGCAGCGCGTGATCGTGGAATTGCAAGCGCTGGCGCAGCGCCGGACGGAATGCGAACGGCAAGCGGCCGCGCAGAGGGGGAAAGTGCTGGAGGCCCAGCGCCAATGCCGCTTGATCGAGAAACTCGAACAGCGCCGCCTAGCGGAATGGCAGGTGGACGCGGACCGGGAGCTGGAGAGTCTGGCCGCCGAGTCTTTCCTGGCGCGCTGGAAGCGCGGGACCGGTTAGCCGGCCGCCTGCAATTCATTCGCGCGGCCGGCTACGCCTTCCAGATACTGGAGCGCTTCCTGGGCCATTTCCCCGACCACCGGATCCGGGTGCCGTAGCAGTGCGATCACCAGCCGCAGCCAGTGTACTTCACGCGGATTCAGTCCGATCATGCAAACATTTTCCATATATCCCTCCGAGGCGGCGTGGAATCCGCTTGGGCTAGCAACGCCGGGCCCGGCGCGCTCCAAACGATCGGAACATTGTATCCCAGCAGGCGTTGGGCGGTGGCGGCGGGCGTTTCGCTCCGCAGCATGCAAGTCTGGGACCCGCGCCGCCCTTCCAGGCACACGCGGCCAGCTTCCCGGGTAACCCGGTACGCCGTTTCGGCGCCATGTTGCGCCAGCAGACTGGGCAACGCCCAGCCGCCCGCCTCAAGCATGCGTATGTCGCCTTGGGGACCGATCAGGATGGCCCAGTCGCAATCCAGTCCGCCGGACTGCGAGGATTGGCGAGCCGTTTCGAAGAGGTTTTCCGCGTCTGCCCAAAAAGCTTCCACGCTAACCTTATCGGGTGTGTGCGGTGGAATTTGCGGACGGATTTCAGGGGATCGGAAGCTTGCTCAGAATCTGCTGCACGTAACGGATGGTCTCGGGGATTTGGGGCACTCCGCCGCTCTCCTCCACGCGCTCCGTTCCGGCATTATAAGCTCCCAGGGCCAGCGCCGTGTCGCCGCCAAAGTGCGCGAGCAACTGTTTGAGAAGGTGGGCGCCCGACGATAAGCTTTCGGCCGGATCGAAGGGGTCGTGCACGCCCAGTTCCTGGGCCGTGGCGGGCATCAACTGCATCAAGCCCATGGCGCCCTTCTGCGAAACGGCGCAGGAACGGAACCCGGACTCCTGTTGGGCGACCGCGCGCAGCAAGTTCGCGTCCAAGCCTTCCCGCTGGGCGGCGTGTTGGATCATCGGCGTCAGCTCGATTTCGGGCAGCGGATCGCACGCCGCGCCCAGAGCGGGCCAGGAAAGCGTGAAGAACGCAGCCGGCGGCGCCTGGGCCGCCGCGTCGGCGCCGCCCCCGTCCGGACGGGCCGCGGCTAGCGCCGCGCGCTGCTTCTCGACGGAAACCTGCATGGCCGCCACCGCCTGCCTCTGGCGGGCTATGGAGGACTCCATGGCCTTGCGCGCCGTCTCCTGCGGCGTTTCGGCCGGACCCGCCATGCACGCGCAGTGCCCCAAGCACATTCCCAGCCAGGCAAGTCTTTGCCGCACGCTCATTTTTCGCCGCCCGCCGGACTCTCGATCAGCCGGTCCAACATGCTGCGCAACGCAGCCACCGAATGCAGTTGAGCCGCGGCCAGATTCTCCTCTCCCACCAGTTTGACCTCTTTCATAGTCACCGGAACCGACTTGGGTGCGGTAATCCCGATCTTGATACGGGACTCCCCTATGTGCATGATCCGGATCTCGATGTCTTCGCCGATGAGAATGGACTCCCCGGCACGGCGCCGCATTACGAGCATGCGGCCCCGCGCAGCGGCAATACCTCCCGATGCGAGTAGCGCGAATCCATCTGGATCGCCTGCCGCCCGCGCAGGGTATTGACATTGACCACGATGGGCGCCAGCAGATTGACCGTAGGGGGCGCATTCTCTTCAAGAGAAAGGATCGCCAGGCAAAGCACATCGCGGCCGATGGCCGGTTGCCGCCCTTTTTCGAGGCCCAGGGCGCGCACATCCTCGGGGGCCATCCGCAGCCGATAACCGGGGCAGGCCGCCGGCGCGGGCAGCGTCGCGAAGCAGAGCTTTGGATTGGCCAGGCTCTGCAGAAAAACGAGCGGTTCGCTGATCGGCTGGCGCAATGCCAGGAAACGTTTCTCCTGTTCGAAGGCCGGGATGCCATCGGGGAATACGATCACGGATTCTTCGTCGTAATCGACCGGTCCGAAGTACCGGGTCTCGCAACGCTGCGAGAGAGTCGTTTGAGTAGTAGCCATACGCTGCCTAAGAGCAATAAGAGTTCCAAACCCGCTTATGCGGATAACTGCCAAGTGCGCCGCGGCGGCGAGCCGTCGCCATAGATCCGGGGCCGCGTGGCAATCCGGGCGAGCCGCGCGGCGGCGTGCGCATGTCCCGCCAACAATCCCCGCCGCGTCTGCTCCGCGAGCTGCCGCCACCCGGTTTCTAACCGGGCCAGGCTTGGATCGCCCCGCGGCAGGGCGGCCACGGTTTTCCGCAGCGCCCGGCAGTACTCCCGAAGCGCGGCCTGTACATCCCGGTAGCGCCCTTCGGCAACCCGCGCCAGCAGATCGCCCGCCAAGGCCTCCAGTTCTTCTTCGTGGGTTTTCATAGGCTTCCCGTCATTTCGCTGTCCTGCTCGGCGGTGAACATGTCCTGCATCTCGCTGGCCTGCTGCTGCAAGTCGTAGATCGCGGCGTCCGCCGCCGCCATCTGCTGCGTGAGATTGGACTGCAATTGGGTCACCTGGGTCTGCTTGGTGGTGATCTGCGTATTCGTGCTGGCGATGTTGGATTGGATGGAGGCGATGTCGTCGGTCAGTATGCCCGTGGACGGATCCAGTATGCTGGTCATGGCATTGGCGGCCGTTTGCAAGAATCCGCCGCTCGATATCGACCCCAGAAATTGCGCTAGCGCGACAGTTTGTCCGCTGGTGGCCGAGTCGAAGGTGGTCTGGTCGAAGGACAGTTGGCCGGTGGTGTCGTTAAAGCTCACCCCGAGCGCCGCCAGCGACGAAATATTGCCGCTGCCGCCGGCATAGTTGGCCATGCTCTGCAAATCGTCGGTGAGTTGGTACACAATGCTCTGGCCCGCCAGCGCCACGTCGGTCTGCCCACGGTTGTTGTTCAGCTCGGTCATGGCCGTATTGTAGGCAGTCACCATGGACTGCAAGGCGCTGCCCACGCCGGACGGGTCCGCCGCCACGGTAACCGTGGCCGGGGTCGAATTGGTGCCGGTTAACTGCGCCGTGAGACCGGGCGCCAGCGTGACCGTGTCGGAATCGCTGAAGACGGTCTGTCCGTTGATGCTGTATTGCGCCAAGCCGCCCGCCGCGCCGCTGGGCGTTAACAGATTTTGGCTGCCATCGTTCAACTGCATGGTCACCAGACCCAGGTTGTCGCTCTGCAGCGAGAGCCGGTAGTCCGGCGCGGAATTGGTGCCCACGTCGACGACCGTGGCTTGGACCCCGGCCTCCTGGTCGTTGATGGCTTGGGCAAGTCCGTTCAGGTTTCCGCCGGAGTAGGAGAACGGCGTCAGGGTGGGTGGGTTGGCGGGACCGGCAGTTCCAGTCGTCACGGAAAGCGTGTAGCTGCCGCTGGCGCTGATGTCCTGCGAGGTCGGGTCCGTCACCGTGGCCGGGCCTTCGTTGCTGAGAGCGTTGCCGTACGATCCCAGGCTGGAGACTCCCAGCGAATAGCTGCCCGCCGTGGCCGCGCTGCCCAGCGTGACCGTGGCCGAGCCGTCCGACACGCTCCCGGACAACATATCGCCGGCCGCCTCGGCCAGACTTGAAACGGCGGACTGCACCGACATGAAGTCGGTGTTGAGCGTTTGCAGTTCGGTTTGCTGATTGGTCAGGTTGTTGACGTCGTTTTGCAGTAATTGGATCGGCAAATCGGCCGTCTGCACCGCCTGCGAAATGGTATTGTTCAAAGACGCCGCATAGGTGCTCATGCCGTTGAAATACGTGGGCGCTGCAGAACTGCCGCTGGCGGAGCCTAGCGCGGAAACGGAGCTGCTCATATTTCCATTCCTTTTCAAAAGGCCCGGGCCAGGCCGGAAACCGTCCGGTCTGGCCCGAGAGTTTCGCGTTTAGCGGATGCGCTTATTGTTGCAGCAACTTTAGGATGGCCTGCGGCTCCTGATTAGCCTGCGCCATGGCCGCCACGGTGGCCTGCACCAAGACCTGCGCCTTGGTCAGGTTGGCGGCCTCCATGGCTACGTTGGCGTCCCGGATCTGCGATTCCGCCGCCGAGATGTTGGTGATCTGCGACTGCGCCAGATTGACGGCGTAATTCACCTGGTTTTCGCCGATGCCTACGGCGGCCTGGGCGGTCCCCAAATTGGCCACCGCGTTGGTTACCGCGGTCACCGCGGCCAGCGCGCCCGACACCGTATCGATCGAAGCGGTGGCGGCGGTGCCGTTGGCGCTCGACGCTTCGGTGGCCGCCACTCCGCCGTTCAGCCCATTGCCGTTGACCGAGGATCCCACACCCACACTGAAGGAACTCAGGTTGCTGACGAAGTTGATGCTCTCGGTGCCGCTGGCGCCGATATCCTTTACCGCCACGATCTGCTGCAAGGTCGCATTGTTGGACGATTGCAGTTGCGCGTTGATGGCGGTGATGGCGTCGTCGATGGAAGTTCCGCTACGGTTCGCGCCGTTGTTGGCCAGCGTGATGGTTTGGGTCTGCAGCGCGCCCCCGTTGCTGTTTGCGGAGATGGTCAGCGATTGCGTGTCGTTTCCATAGGTCATCGGCGCGAACGAGATATCGCCGGTAGTCGATGTGCCCGTGGCATCCAGCACGGCCAGGTTATCGGATGCCGCCCCGGTCAAGGCCGCCGCGAAAGCCGGGGCTGCCGAGGTTCCGAAGCCGGCGCTGCCGGTGCTGCCGGCGGTGCTCAGTCGGAAGTAGGTGCCGTTGTTCGACGTGATCTCGATGGAACCGGCGTTATCCACCGCCTGCAACCCCGCCGCCTGCAGCGTGTTGCTCGCGCCGAATTGTTGATTCAATTGGTTCAGAACGTTGGCTTCGGTGGCGCTGGTGCCGGCCACCACGGAACCCGCCAATCCCAAATTGGCCGCCGCGTTGCCGGTGACCACCATGGCGGATGTGGTGCCCAGCGTCGTGGACGTCAATACCAGGTTTCCGGCCGCATTAATCGTCGCATTGGTATCGAGCGCGGCATTCGCGGTCAAATTGATTTCGGCAGCCACATCCGCCAAGCTGGCGGCGGCCGCCAGCGTGATGCTGTTGCCGTTGATCGTCAAGGTGTCGTTGACGCCAGTCGCGACGGGGGCCGTGGGAGCGGTCAGCGTGCCCACCGTGCTGGCTCCCGTGGCTCCGCCCACTCCGCCGTTCAGCAGATTGACGGTCACCGCGTTGGCGCCGGTGGCGGCCCCGCCGTTGAGCGAGAACCCCAGCACCTGGGTGGCGACGCCGGTCGCCGCGGGGTTGGTCGCGTCGTTATAGGCGGCCCCGGCGAGGAGGGTGCTGTAGTCCGTGGCGGCGCTGGCGCCGGCTACGAAACTGCCCAGCCCCAGCGCATTGGCGGTATCGCCGGTCACGTGCACGCTGAAAGCCGAGCCGCTCGAATTGGCGAAGCTCAGATCTCCACCCGCAGAGCCGGTCATGGTGATGCCCGCCGCCTTGAGGGCGGTGTTGTTGCTGACCTGGTTCTCAAAGTCGGCGATAGCCGCGCCCGCCGTGGTCGAAGCGGCCAGAAGATTTAGCGTAACCGGAGCGCCCAGACCTCCTCCGTCGATTTTGAGACTGACCGTCGTGGGGTTCGCCACAGCCACGCCCGTCGCCGCCGCGGCTACTCCGCTCGTCAGCGTCGAACCGACGGCATCGCCGGTGGCGCCGCTCGAAAAATTGCCCAACAGGGCATTGGCCGTCTGGTCGCCCGCTTGCACCTGGAACGCCGATGTGCTGGACGTGAAGGACAGTTCCTGGCCACCCAGGGAATCGGTGTTTATGGATGCCACGACGTTGGCGTTCTTGAAAGCGGTGGCCTGTGGCGTAGTGCCGTTGCCGGCGGCCTGGATGGCGGTGTTGAGCGCCGTGACCAGGGTGGCGATGTTGGTGACCCCCGAAAGGTTCACGGCCACCTTTGCCGCATTGGCGCCGGAGTAGCCCGCGCCCGCGAAAACGAAATCCGAGGTTCCGGGGGCCGACACCGCATTATTTGCGGCCGGCGCCAGAATTGCGGCCACAGAGGTGGCCGCATTCCCGCCGCCGATATCCGTGGTGCCGCCCACCACCTGCAAGCCCGAAAGACCGAGGGCCTGCGCGTCCACTGCGGAACTGGAAAGGTTGACGGACAACTGACCGTCGGCGGAGATGGCCGCCGCGGTGGAGCCGCCGCCGCCGCCCATATAGATGTCCAGGCTCTGCGCGTAGGTGCCGCCGGTGTTCAGCCCGATGGCCTGCGCCTGGCGGTTCAGTTCCGTGATGTCGGTCTGGAACTCCGCGTTCAGAGTGGACCTGTCGCCGGTGAAGCTGGACGATGCCGACTCGGTCGACAGCGTCTGCAGCCGGTCCAGGATTTGCGAGATGTTGCTCAATCCGCCGTCCATGGTCTGGAGGAGCGCCGTGCCGTTGTTGCCGTTGGCTACGCCCTGTGTGATTTGGGCTACACTATCGGCGTCCTCGTTGGCGACCGCCAACCCCGCCGCATCGTCGCCGGATTGGTTGATGCGGTAACCCGAAGTCAACTGCTGAATCGTCGTGCTTTGGAACATGCTGTTGGTATTCAGGTTCTGCTGCGCGACTAAAGAATCGATATTCGTTTGGAAAGAAATCATTTGGATAATCCTTATTTCTTGAGATTTCCCGGCGTCTTGCCAGGGCGGCGGCCTTTGGCTGCCTGCGATTCTCATATCGGCGGGATTGAGGAAAGCCATGCAAGAATCTCTACTTAGGGAGACTTGCGTAGAACTGGAGTCCCGCGTTGCGCGCCCCGTCCTAAAGTTATTGGCGCTGGCGCCGATAAGGTGAAGAGGAGAAGAAAATCCCACGATATGCGAGTTAACGAAAGCAACCTCACCGACCAGGTTTCGTCCACTGCCAGCCGCGCCGCGGAATCGCAGCGCATCCAGGTGGATAGCGGCGCAACCTCGTTTTCGGCCGGCGCCGCGGCCGGCGATAGCGTGAATCTCTCCGGGCTCGCCGGACGGATCTCGCAAAGCATGCAAGCCCTTTCGAGCCAGTCGGCGCAACGCGCCGGCCAGTTGCAGAAGGTCTTCAGCGCGGGCAAGTACCAGCCGGACGCGCAGCGGCTCGCCAGCGTCATGGCGAGTTTCTAAGCCATGCGGGAACCGGATCCTCAGGAATTGCTGGCGGCGGCGCAAACGCGCGTGCGCGGCGTGGCCGCTCTTCTGGCGCGGCCCCGCGCCTGCAATCCGGACGAGTGCATCACCCTGTTCCGCGAGGCGCAGGGTTATCTGGAGTGGCTGCGCGACAGCCTGCCCCCGGCGGCGCCCGTCCGCGGGTTGCACCGCCAAGCTAGCGGCCTGGCGGGCGAGGTGCGCCAAGCCGGAGTTCTGGTGGAGCATGCCGCGCGCTACGGCCGCCGGTGGCTGGAACGCCTCGGGTCCGCGCCCCCCGAGTACACGGCCGCCGGCAGCGCGGTACCGCTGCATATCCGCGGGCATATCTCTTTCTTAGGATGATAATGTCATGAGCAGTTCCCTAAGTTCCACGTTGCTTGGCGCGTCCAGCGCATTGGACGCGTTCCAGTACGCTTTAGGCGCCTCGCAGAATAACATCGACAATGCCTCCACGCCGGATTACGCCACCCAAACAGTGGATCTCCAGGCCGCTCCTTTCGATCCGGCTGTGGGTCTTTCGGGCGGCGTTCTCGACGGTCCGCTGGTGGACAGCCGCGATCTGCTGGCCGAAACCGACGTGTGGCAGCAGGCCGCCGCGCAGGGCGACGCCAGCGCCCAGTCGAACGCCCTGACGTCCGTCCAGAATGCGATTCCGGTAGCGGACGGAAGCGGCATCCCGGCCGCCCTGACCACGTTCTTTAGCGACGTATCGGCGTGGAGCGCCGACCCCGCCAGTGGCGGCGCCCAGCAGCAAGTGATGGTCGACGCCAGCGCCCTGGCCCAAAGTTTTCAGACCACGGCCGCCGCTGTCGCCGGCGCCTCCGCATCCGTTACCCAGAGCATCGACAGCACCGTAAGCCAGATCAATCAACTGACCAGCCAGGTGGCCGCCGTGAACGCGCAAATACAGAACGGCGGCGCGCAGGACGAGGGTCTGCAAGCCCAGTTGTATAGTTCGCTCGAGACCCTCTCCGGGCTGGTCAATATCGGCGTCCTCCAGCAGCCGGATGGCGCCGTCAACGTGACTCTTTCGAGCGGCGCGGCACTCGTCATGGGCGACCAGTCCTACGCTCTGACGGCAAGCAACGCCCCTCCTCCCAGCGGGTCGACCGATCCCCAAGCCCCACCCGACATCGACATTCAGGCCGCGGACGGCTCCGTGGTGAACGGCCAGATCGCATCCGGTTCCTTGGGCGGTTTGCTGCAGGTCCAAAACGTTACCATACCCGGCTTGATCGGCGATGCCAGCCAGCCCGGCGCACTCAATACGCTGGCCTCCACTCTAGCCACGCAAGTGAACGCCATCGTCACGCAGGGATTCGTTTCGGCGGGCCCGCCGCCAGTGCCGCCGCCTAGCGGCCTGTTCACATACAATGCCGGCAGCGCCTCGGCGGCGGCGTCCACATTGGCGGTCAACCCGCTGATGACCGCCAGCGGATTGCCGGCCATCGACCAGAATGGCGTTCCCAACGGCGTTCCACTGGCGATAGGCGCTTTGGCCAATTCCACCGCCGATGAAACCGGCTCGCAAACCTACACCACTTTCTATGGCAGCACCGCGGCACTGGTGGGCACTCAATTGAACCAGGCGCAGACCGATCAAACCACTACCGCACAGACCCTGGCTCAGGCGCAAAGCATGCGCCAGACCGATTCGGGCGTATCGCTTGACGCCCAAGCCATCAATGTTTTGCAATACCAGGCCGGCTACGAGGCCATAGCCAAAATGGTGACCACCGTCCAGACATTGCTCCAAGCCGTAATCGACATGATTCCCGATTCCTAAAACCGAGCGACCTTATGATTCCCAGCATCAATCCAAACGCCGCGATCTTCCTGAGCAACCTGCAACAGATCGAAAACCGTATGAGTACGGCGACACAGCAACTCTCCTCAGGCTTGCGGGTATCGGTGGCCTCCGACGATCCCGACGAGATCTCCAGCATTTTGCAACTGCGCGCGCAAATAGCGGGTGTCCAACAGACGCAGGAAAACCTGTCCAACGCGACCCCCCAAGTGGACGCCGGCGAGAACGCGATCCAGCAGGCCATACAGGTCATGGATAATGCGACGACGTTGGGAACCGAGGCCGCCAGCAGCACTACCACAGCCGCCCAGATGCAGGACGAAGTCCCCCAAGTACAAGGCATTCTGCAACAACTGGTTAGTCTGAGCCAGACCGCTCTCAACGGCCAATATATCTTTAGCGGCGACCTGAGCGGGCAGCCGCAGTACACTCTGGCGGCGAACGGCAATTCAGTACAGCAGGCGTTTCAGGCCGGCGCCCCCGGACAAATCGCCGATCCTAACGGGGTAATGATCACCATCGGTTTGACCGCCCAACAGATCTTCGACGATCAAGCTGGCGGCGGCTCCGGGACCGGTAACCCAGCGCCGGATAACGTCTTCGCGGCGGTTACCGGGCTGCTGACCGCGCTACAGAGCGGCAGCGGCACCGCTGTCCAGGCATCCTTGGCGAACCTGCAGGCCGCCTCGACGCATCTGAACAACGAAAGCAGTATCTATGGCGCGGCGCAGAACAACCTCACCGCCGCCGGCAATGCCGCCAGCGAGATGCTGATCCAACTGCAAACGCAGCTCAGCAACGAACAGGATGCCGACGCGGCCCAAGCTTCCGAGAATTTGACCCAGGCCACCACCGACGAGCAGGCCGCCATGTCGGCACAGGCTATGCTCAAGCCCCAAAGCCTATTCACCTACCTCTGACACCGTTCATCCCTGCACACGCTTGTCCCGCCCAGCCCAAAACGTCTCGCGCAACTCGCGTTTGACGATTTTGCCTGTGCCTGTCTTGGGTAGCGGCGTCTGCGTGAATTCGAATGCGCGCGGAATCTTGAACTTGGCGATGCGCGTGGCCAGAAACTCGCACAATTGCTCAGCCGTCAGCGTCTGTCCAGGCTTCAACACCACGAACGCCGCCGGAATTTCGCCCCATTTGTCGTCCGGCGCAGACACCACCGCGCACTCCAGAACCGCCGGGTGCGCGAAAATGGCCTTCTCGACTTCGAGCGAAGAGATATTCTCGCCGCCGCTGATGATGATGTCCTTCTTCCGGTCCACTATGTGAATGTAGTTTTCTTCATCCCACACGGCCATGTCGCCGCTGTGAAACCAGCCTTCGGTCATCACCGCGGCGGTCCCCTGCGGATCTTTGTAATAGCCGTCCATGACCCCGTCGCCGCGGATCACCACCTCGCCCACGGATTGCATGTCTCGCGGAACGTCCTTCATGTGCAGATCCACCACCCGGATCTCCACTCCCGGTATCGGCCATCCGGCCATCGCCTGGCGCCCCAGGCGGTCGGCTTCGCCGGCGTACTCAACCGTACCCTTATGGCGCGCCGAACTAGCTACGGGACAGGTCTCCGTAAGCCCGTAACCGCCCATAGCCGCGCAATGAAAGGCCTCTTCGAGGCGCCCGATCAACTCGGGCGAAGCCGCCGCGCCGCCCACGTGAATCTCCTTGAGGGTGGAAAGATCGAACTGCCCCAGATCCGGCGCGTTCAACAACGCGTTCGCCATGGTCGGCACCAGCGACATGGCGGTGGCCCTCTCTTCTTGAATCAGCCGGAAGACCAGAGAGGGATCGAAACGCCGTACCATTACTTGTTTCAGCCCCATCATTGTGGAGGCCTGCGGCCGGCCCCAACCGTTGGCGTGAAACAGGGGAATGGTATGCAGTTCCACGGCGGAATCGTCGTGATTGAAAGTGCCCGCCACTGCCAGGGCGTGCAGATACAGAGTGCGGTGCGACAGCATCACCCCTTTCGGCGTGCCGGTGCTGCCGCTGGTGTAGAACAACTCCGCGATGGCGTTCTCGTCGAACGAAAAAACGTCGGGCCGCTCGATGCGTCCCTGCGTCAGCATCTCTTCATACGTGAAATCCGCCAAAGGCCCTGCGCCGCTGCCCACCTCGCCGATGGCTGCGTATCGCGCGATCCCCGGGCACGCCTTGCGGATGTGCTCCACCAGCGGCGCAAAATCGTTTTCGAAAATCAGCATTCTGGCTTCGGAGTGGTTCAGTATGGCGATCAGCTCCGGCGGGGTCAGTCGGACGTTGAGCGGCATCACCACTCCGCGCGCCAGCACCACCCCGTAGTAGCCTTCCAGCAGCGCGTTATTATTGAAGCTCAAGTACGCCACCCGGTCCCCGGAACGGATGCCTTCGGCGAGCAGTCCCGCCGCCAACCGTTCGCAGCGCTCACCGAACTGGGCGTATGTGGCGCGGCTGGCGCCCGATACCACGCCCACTTTTTTTCCATATAAGTCGACACCCCGGTATAGGCACCGCACAGGCGTTAAGGGAACGATCATCGACACCTCCTGTTGAGCAACTGATATTGTACGAAGATTCTCGATCGGATGCGGCCGATAACCGTTGCCCAACCGTTACCCCACCCCTAAATACTTGTGCCGGCTGGCATTGGGGCTCACGCTCGAATCAGGAGGGGAAGATGCGCGGAAGACTGCTGGGGCTGCTGCTGGTGTCTAACTTATTCAGGGCGACTGGGGCCGAACTGCCGGAGGTGCAAGCAAGGGAAGTCTTGACGCAGATCGATCATGCGAGACAGAATCGCGCCGCGGGTTATTATTACCGTGCGGAGGCGCAATACCGCAAGGCGCTGGAACTTATGGAAAACGTCTATGGCGTGCAGAGTCCCAATCTAACACCGGTATTGAACGGGCTGGCCGAACTCTATTTCGACGCCCGGCGCTATACGGAGGCCGAAGCTTTCGCACTGCGCTCGGAGGCGGTAGTCGAGGCCGCTTTGGGCGCGGGGCATCCGCTAATGGCCACGGCTCTGCACGATCTGGCAGCCACTTATCACGTGCAGGGGCAATATTCCAAAGCCGAACCGCTCTACTATCGGGCCTTGGCCATCCGCGAGAACGCCTTGGGACCGGACGATGCGTTTGTGGCAGCCACGCTGGCGAACCTGGCCGAGATGGAGGGCGCCCAAGGCAAATATGATCGGGCGGCGGAACACTATGCCCAAGCGCTCCAGATTCGCCGGAACGCTTTTGGACCGGACGACCCCCGCGTGGCCCAGACGCTGTTCCGCTATGCGGCAGTGCTGCGCAAGAACCGCCGTAAACACGAGGCGGCGTGCATGGAGGCGCAGTCGCGTGTCATTTTGGCAAAGGCCGCGTTTCGGTAGTGGGGCAAATTCCGACGGTCCGCGACTCTCGGTGGTTCAGTTCGCCAAGCCAAGTCGCTTGAGCAGAGCGGCGAACCGCGGATCCGAGCGGAGGTTGTCGTAGTACGGCATCACTTTGGCATATGTGAGCATCGGATTGCGTTCCGCATATGCCTCGTTCAGCCACTGGAATGCCAGATCCTTTTCCCCGATGCTGGCATAGATCTGTGCGGCATAGCAGGATTTTCCAGGCCTCTGCGTGCGAATGCACTCCTGTATCCAATGTTCTACCAATCCGCGCGCCTCAGCATGCCTGCCTTGCAGCGCGGCAATGCGCGCCCGGGCGGAGGTATCGTCCACGTTCGGAAAAGCGGCGCGCATGGCCTGGACGACGGCATCCACCGCCGTGGGCCGGCCCCTCAGGATTTCGACGCTCCGCAACTCGTCGTAAGCGTGATAGAACGACGGATCCAGCTCGATGGCTTTGCGGTACTGCTCCACGGCACGATCGTATTCGCGCCGGTCGGTGTAGATCATTCCTGCCACCGTAATCTTGTACGGCGAGAGTGGATCGAGCGCCAGCGCCCGCCGGATTTCGGCCAGTGCCTCGTCCAAGCGCCCGCGGGGTGTGAGATACGTCACGCTGTACGCAAAGTGGACATCCGCATCGCCGGGGCTCAGATCCAGAGCGCGCTTGAATTCCCGCTCGGCGCCCGGCCAATCCCAGTCGTGTAGGGCTTTGACGTATCCCAGTGAAACATGCGCGGCCGCCAGTGTTTCATCCAGACGCAAGGCGTGGTTGGCGGCTTCGCGCGCTTGCGGCATGGCCTCGCGGGCCGTGAACCAGCCAAACACTCCCAGCCATGTGTAACAATCCGCCATCCCGGCATAAGCCGGCGCATACGCGGGATCCTTGGCGATGGCTTGCGCGAAGTATTCAATGCCCTTGCGGGCGCCTTCCGGGCGCCACTTGTTCAAATGGAAGCGCCCTTGCAGATAAAGGTTATAGGCCTCCAGATCCTGGGTCGACGCTTGCACCAGACGGCGGCCCGGATCGCCGCCGACGCGCACCTCCAGCGCTCCGGCAATGGCGCGCGAGATTTCGTCCTGCACGGCGAAGACATCCGCGAGCCGCCGGTCGTACGTTTGCGACCATACGTGGTAACCGTCGGCCACGCTGCTCAATTGGGCCGTGATGCGCAGACGGTCGCCCGCTCTTTGCACGCTGCCTTCCAGCACCGCGGCTACATTCAGTTGCCTGCCCACGGCGCGAATATCGGGATTCTTCCCCTTGAACTGGAAAGCAGAACCGCGGGCGACCACGCGCAATCCGCGGACCTGGGTCAGAGCGTTGATCAGGTCGTCAGTCAAACCGTCGCTGAAGTATTCGTTTTCCCTATCGGAACTCAGGTTCACAAACGGAAGCACGGCGATGGAAGAGGAGTCTGGGGGCGACGGCCTAGTAGGATGCGATCTCCGCTCCAGCAGGTAGCCGGCGATAAGCACGGCCAGCGCCAGAAGCGCGCCAATCAGCCGCCAATCCGGCAACCAGGCATGCCGGGGCGGCGCGGGGGGCGCGTTCTCAACCGCCTTGATCGGCCCGCTTGGCGCCGCTTCGAAGCAGGGCAGATAGCCTCCCCTCGGCAGATCGATCCGGACAAGGTCGTCACCGCCCTCGGTTTCGTAATAGTCCTTCAGGCGCGAACGCAGCTTGACGGCTTCCACGCGTACCACACCATCCAGACGTGGGTCATACCCCGGCTTCCGGCCGAAGACCTCGACGCCGACCAACGTTTCCTTGAGGTGATTCCCGACAAGAGCTTGCCCCACGATAAAGCGAAGGAAACGGCCCGGCCGCTCGGCGCCGGCAAATGCGTGGCTGGCAAGGATCTTCTCCAACTGTGCGTGGATCGCCTCTGGCGACGGCTTTTCCGCGCTATTGGAGTTGGCGGCAACGGTTCCGTATGGTTCCCGAGCGGAGGCGGGCACAGTCCTAATTGGATGATACGGACGGATGAAAGGTGCCGTTCATTTTTTCGGGGCGCAACCGACTCGCCTGCACTCGCCCGCTTATTAGCTGGACAAACGCCTGCATTTCGCAGTACACTATCCTCAGACAGCGAATTTCGATTGGTTTTAGCCTCCATCCACGATTCCATCCAGCCGTCCAGCGCGGTGGGGCGTTGCATGCCCCGTCCTGCGTCTTTGGCAAATCCTAAAGCGACCGCTCAATAAGCATACATGGCTCCAGGCAGAAATTTACCCCCTCGCAGGCCAGCTCGCAGAGAAAATGTGAACGAGTCGATCCGTGCCCGTGAAGTGCGCGCGGTATTCCCCGATGGCACCGCCGAGATCATGCCGACCTCGGCAGCCCTGCGCAAAGCGCAGGAGTTGGGACTCGATCTGGTGATTGTATCTCCGACCGCGGTGCCGCCGGTAGCCAAAGCCGTGGACTACGGCCACTATCAATACGAGCAGAAAAAGAAACAGCACGAGGCCAAAAAGAAACAGCACGTGGTGCAGGTAAAGGAACTCAAGTTCCGCCCTAATACGGACGACCACGACTACGATTTCAAGAAGAATCACGCCATCCGCTTTCTCCAGGAAGGCAACCGGGTTAAAGCCGTGGTGCAGTTCCGCGGGCGGGAAATCGCGCACGCCGATTTGGGCCGCAAGCTGCTGGCGCGTTTTGCCGCGGACCTCACCGCATACGGCACGGCGGAAAGCGTGCCCCGGATGGAGGGCCGCAACGCGCACATCCTGATCAGCCCGACTAAGTCGGTCAAGCCTTAGAGGCGAGGCCGCCAAACCGCTGCCCCGTTACAGGCAGCATGTTAAGATACAAGAGAAGCCCTTCCGGCGGTCGCGGGCATAAGCGCACATGTACAAAGCCTTCTTTGGTTTCGCCGAGAATCCCTTCAACATGAGTCCGGACCCCTCGTTCCTGTTCCGGAGTGCGCAACATGAAGAAGCTCTCGCCAACTTGATCTACGGCGTGCAGAGCCGCAAGGGATTCGTAGTGCTCACCGGTGAAGTGGGAACCGGCAAGACCACCATGCTGGAATGTCTGCGCGACTTCCTCGGCGCTCAGCAGATAGCTTTCGCCTCGCTATTCAACTCCCGCTTAAATGTCCAGCAATTCTTCGAGATGATCGCTTACGATTTCGGCTTGCGTTGTACGCGCACTTCCAAGACCGAAGTGCTATTCGCGTTGAACGAGATGATCATCGAGCGCGCCAACCTGGGGCGTACTACCGTGCTCATCGTCGATGAGGCGCACAACCTCGATTGGGAGGTGCTCGAAGAGATCCGGTTGCTGGGCAATCTGGAAAATCGCCGCGGGAAAATGCTCCAGATTTTGCTGGCTGGGCAGCCCGAATTGGACCGCAAGCTCGAGGCCCCCGAGTTCCGACAGTTGAAACAGCGTATCGCACTCCGCTGCGTTCTGCAGCCCTTCCACTTGGAAGAGACACTGGAGTACATTCAGTCTCGCCTGGCACGGGCCGGATTGAAAGAACAAACCATTCTTTCGTCCGAAGTTTTGCGTGAGATCCACTTCAGGACCGAGGGCATCCCTAGGGTGATCAATGCAATGTGCGATAATCTGCTGCTCACAGCATTCGCGCTGGAGACCAAGTTCGTCACGGCGGCTATGGTTGACGAGGTGGCCGCCGACATGCGCCTGCAGCGCCCCGGCCAGAAGCCCTTCCGCGCGGATGGCAGCTATCCCGATGGCACTATCCGCGAACAACGGCAGTATACCCCGGGGGACTAGAGACTGCCCGTTGTATGGCGTGCGGGACTACGCAGTGTCGGCGAATGGTTAACATTCTCCCAAAAAAATCCTGCTAATCCTGGTAATATCGTCTCTCCTCCCCCAAACTGAGCTAAACTTCGGATGAAACAAAGCCGAATTTTTCCCACTACCGGTACATCAGTCTGACTTGAAAATGGCCGGAATGATGTCCGGCGAGTGGAATGCTGGATTTGACTATAAAGGAGCAGTTACATGAACGTATTCTCGAAGAGCCGGTTGATTCGCGTGGCGGTATGCGCCACAGTCCTGGTTTGGATGGCGGTCTCCGGATTCGCCGCCGTGACGGCGCCACCAGTCTCGCATGGCCCCAGTTTCCCGCCCGATCCGTGGTGTGGCCGGGTAGCACATGGCCCCAGCTTCCCGCCCGATCCGTGGTGTGGCAAGGTAGCGCATGGCCCCAGCTTCCCGCCCGATCCGTGGGATGGTAAAGTAGCGCATGGCCCCAGCTTCCCGCCCGATCCGTGGTGTGGCAAGACAGCTTGAACGGCGCCACGGACTGATCCGGCGCGAAGGGAAGGGCCACTCCCCGGAGGAGAATGCAGCAGGCCCTTCAGTATAGCGCTTATGCCATAGGCCTATGGCTCAACGTACAGGTAATCTCCGCCCTGATGCGCGGAAGTTACCGGCAGTATCCGTTTGTCTTGGCGTATGCGTTGACTCTACTCGCGTCGACAGTGGTGGAGATCGCCTTGCGAAGCGCTCCAAAGGCGCTGTGGGACGGTTATTACTGGGCTGACGAGGCGATCCTGGACGTTTTGGTTTTTTGTGTCGTAATCGCCTTCATCGACCACGCGGCCCGCTATTCTAAGCAGAAGTTGATCGAACGGCATTGGCTTGTCCTGGCCGCCGCCGTTATCTGCGCCATATCCTTCGCGCTCCACCACAGCCTGCCCATGAATCGTCAGATGACTCTGATTAGCCGGGACTTGAACATTTGTGCGGTGATTCTGGACCTGATTCTCTGGTCGCTGTTGGTTACCGCGCGCCGCCCCGACCGCCGTCTGCTGCTACTCAGCGGCGGATTGGGTCTGCAGCTTTCGGGGGCGATCATGGGAGAACAGTTACGGCACTTCTCTCACAGCCTGTTTCTCACCGGAACGTTGCTCGAAGTGACTACCGGCCTGCTCGCCCTGTACATCTGGGGGCGGGCGTTGCGCACCGTGCCTGCGCCCGAAAGCGCGCCCGCATAAAATAAAAAAAGGGCGGGTCCCCGAAAGGAACCCACCCGACGCTGAACGACGGCATTGCGCGGCCGGCGATACTATTGCTGCGATGGTTGAACTTGAGCCTGCGCCTGTTGCCCGGACGACGGCACTTGGGCTTGCGGTTGCGAGAGGGAGTAACTCTCGTCGGCGCTGAAAACTTTGATTTCCACGCGGCGGTTCTTGGCGCGCGCGGCACGGCTGTGGCCGTCATCGAGCGGCTTCTCTTCGCCGAGCCCGATCATGTGGATGCGGTAGATGGGGATGTCGTGCTTGGCCACGAGGTATTCGGTCACGGCATCGGCCCGTTTGCGGCTGAGTACTTCGTTATACTGGCGTGATCCGGTACGGTCCGTAAAACCTTCCACGGCGACGAAGTACCGCTTGTTCTTGGAGGCGTTCGCCACCATGTTGTCCAAGTCTTCGCGGTCCTTAGGGGTAAGCGCGTATTTGTTAAACGCGAAGGGAATCGTCAGATCGGCAACCTGCTTGTAGTCGTCGAGGTTGGAAACCTGTTGCCGCAGGCTCTTGATCTCCTCGGAGTCCTTGTTTGCCAAATCCGACGCGTCAGTGGCTTTGGTCATGGCCCCCTGCGCGGCGTTTTGGGCAGTCATGGCTTGCTCTTTCGCGGCACTGATACCGCTCGAAGCCTTCTCATCCACACCGTTGATCTTGGCCGTCAAGTCGGTGTTGGTTTGTTGGATTTGCTGTCCGTTCTTAGTGGTCTGGTCGCCGACTTGGTCCACTTTGGCCTGGATCGGCGCGGTGGTGGTCTGTACATACTTCTTGGTAGCGCAGCCGCCGGTGAGCAGTGTGGCTGCTATCAGACCGGCGCTCAAGGTAATGCGTGTCATAAGTTAACTCCCGGCGCGTAGCACTGCAATTCTTAAGCCGATTCCGCCATCTACTGACTCTCAAGGACTTACGCGCAGCCTGTCGTTTGTTTTCGCCCGTTTCTTTCCGGAAGCGGAAAACTTTACCGAGTCGCGATGCATTATAAAATCTTAATTACCAGCAACATCGCCGCAATTGACCGTGATATGTTCATCGGTGATGAAGCGGCTTGTCACAATAGCCTTCGCCACAGTTCTGGGAGTAATGGGACAGGATACCAGGTATCCTCCGGACGGGAGTCAGATGCCCGGTCCTGGCCGGCCCTCCACTCCCGATTGGGTTGCGGAGTTGAGCGAGTGGCAAAGCGCCGGCGCCACCGAGCACGATCTTTGGCTCAACGACCTGCGCCAGTGGCGCCGTGAGCGCCTGATTCGCATGGGCTACGACGATGCCGAATACCGGCGGCCCGAGCTGCTATGGACGCAGCGAAACTTCATCCAGCCGCAGATGATGGCCGAAGAACGCTATTTCTACGATCCGGCCACCGGGAAGTATACGGTCGACCGCTATCTGGACGATCTCGACAAGCGCTACGGCGGCATTGACAGCGTGCTGATCTGGCCGGTCTATCCGAACATAGGCATCGACAACCGCAACCAGTGGGACTTGGCTCGCGACTTGCCAGGCGGCATCCCCGGGCTGCGGGGGATGGTCGCGGATTTTCACCGTCGCGGCGTACGAGTGTTCTTCCCCAGCATGCCTTGGGATACAGGCACGCGCGACGTCGGCCAGACTTACTGGAGCGCGACCGCCCAACTCATGGCTGAAATCGGCGCGGATGGCGTAAACGGCGATACTTTCGACGGGATGCCGCGCTCCTACCGGACGGCGTCCGACCAGACCGGCCATCCCGTGGTATTCGAGCCGGAAGTTTCGCCGCGCGCGGACGAGCAACTGATGTGGAACAACCAGAGCTGGGGTTACTGGAAGTTTCCGTTCGCCCCCATGGTGAGCAAACTGAAATGGCTGGAGCCGCGCCACATGATCAACGTTTGCGACCGCTGGGCGCGCGACAAGACCGATAATCTGCAGGCCGCGTTTTTTAATGGCGTGGGCTACGAAAGCTGGGAGAATATCTGGGGTATCTGGAACCAGATCACTGCGCGGGACGCCGAAGCGCTGCGGCGCATTGCGTATATCGAACGCCAGTTCGCCGAGCTACTGGTTTCGCGCGATTGGGAGCCTTACGCGCCTACCCTGCAATACGGTGTGTTCGCCTCGCGGTTTGCGGGCGAGGGGCGCACTTTGTGGACGGTGGTCAATCGCAACGAATACGACTTGAGCGGCGAGCAGATCCAGGTGCGCCACGTGGAAGGCGTGCGCTACTACGATTTGTGGAACGGCGCCGAAATCAAGCCTCGCATCACGGGCTCGGTTGCGGTGCTGCGCTTTGCGGTAGAAGCCAACGGCTTTGGCGCGATTCTGGCGGTGATGGCGGGTGGATCTCCGAACAATCCGGATGCCATGCTGACGCAGATGCGGCAGTGGGCGCGGACGCCCCTGGCGAGCCTGCCGCACGAGTGGACCTTCCTGCCGCAGCAGATGGCGGAAAACGCGCCCACCAGGCCGCCCTCCGCAATCCCGCCGGGCATGGTGCAGGCGCCGGCCGGCGAATTCGATTTCCAAGTAACCGGCGTCGAGATCGAAGGATCCAACTGGATCGGGCTGGACGTCCAGTATCCCTGGGAAGACGCGCCTCGCCGCGGCCACCACCGTCTGATGGCCATGAAACCGTTCTACATTGACCGCTATCCGGTGACCAATGCGGACTTCAAGAGGTTCTTGGATGCGACGCGATATCATCCGCGGGACGATCACAACTTCCTGAAGGACTGGCGCAACGGAACCTACCCCGATGGTTGGGCGAAGAAGCCCGTCACATGGGTCTCGCTGGAAGATGCGCGCGCTTACGCGGCATGGGCGGGCAAGCGTCTGCCGCACGAATGGGAATGGCAATACGCGGCGCAAGGCACGGATGGGCGCCTGTATCCGTGGGGTAATGCATGGAACGATCGCGCGGTTCCCGCGCCATACAAGGGCCGCGATCTGCCCGGTCCCGCCGATGTGGATGCGCATCCGGCGGGCGCCAGTCCGTTCGGGGCGATGGACATGACCGGCAACGTATGGCAATGGACCGATGAGTTCTTGGATGTACATACCCGAGCGGCGACTCTGCGCGGCGGCAGTTACTACCAACCCCAAGGGTCCATGTGGTATTTCCCGCAGGCTTACAAACTGAACGAGCACGGCAAGTATCTGCTGATGGCGCCCTCCAAAGATCGCGCCGGGACGCTGGGGTTCCGCTGTGTGATGGATGAGTGAGTGTTCGCCGGCTGCTGCTATTCATAGCGCAGGGCGGTGAGTGGGTCCGTCGTTGCGGCGCGGCGCGCGGGCAGCAGCACCGCGAGCGCGGCCACCGCCAGCAACAGCACCGGAACCACAATGAACGTGAGCGTGTCGGTAGCGCTGATGCCGTACAACAGACTCGCCGCGAACCGGCTGACCGTCAGGGCCAGCGCGAGGCCTATCGCCACGCCAATCCCCGCCAGCGCCAGCCCTTGCCGGGCCACCAGCCGAAGGACACCGCCTGTGCGCGCACCCAGCGCCATGCGAATGCCGATCTCGCGCGTGCGGCGCTGCACGGAGTAGCTCATCACCCCATACAGCCCTACCGTGGCCAGCGTGAGACCCACGGCGCCAAACACTCCCAGTAAAACGGCGCTGAGCCGAGGGATCAACAGGGCCTTGTCCAGGTGCTCGTCCATCGTTTCGGCGCCGGAGACAGCCAGGTTCGGATCGAGCGCCGCGATCTCCTGTCGCACCGGGCGGATCATGGCGCTTGGATCGCCAGTCGTCTTGACCACGATCGAGATACCGTAGAAACTGAATACATCCTCGGGTCGAGCTTCCAGATAGAAAAAGGCCGTTGTGGCCGGCTTTTCGCCAAGAGTGCGGGATTTGAAATTGCCAGTGATGCCGATGACTTCGTAAGTCTTGTTATCCGCCGTGACGCGCCGGCCAATTGGGTCCGCGTTGGGGAACATCCGTTGCGCCGCCTTTTCGTTGAGAATGGCGGACGCCCCATCGGTTTGCTTGTCGAAATCCCGGCCGCGCAGCAGGGGCAGGCCCATGGTCTCGAAGAAATGCGATCCCGCATAGTAAACGTCGGTCTCGATCGGCTTGGCATCTTTGACGCCCTCGGCCTTGAATTCGAAAGCCGTTCCCCCGATGCTCAGGGGGATGCTGTCCAGGTAGCTCACCGAGCGCACGCCGGGCAAGCTCGACACGCGCGCGCGAAGCTGGGCCAGATACTGGCGGGTCTTTTCGGGCGAGTATTGGCTCAGCTTCGGATTGGTGGCCATCAGCAGAACGTGATCGGGGCGGATGCCGATATCGATGGACGATGCGTTTTGCAGGCTGCGGAGGAACAAGCCGGCGCCCGCCAGCAGCACCAACGACAGCGCCACTTGCACGACCACCAGGAGATTGCGCATGCCGAGGCGGCGCCCGCTGCCGAAGGCGGTGGTCTGGTGCTTCAGCGCGGTGACCAGATTGGGGCGCGTGGCGCGCAAAGCCGGCGCCAGCCCGAATACGATGCCGGTCGCGACGGCCAGCGCGGCGGTGAACCACAGCACCCGCGCGTCCGGCGCAAAATCGAACTGAATGGGTAAAGGCAGCGGCAGACTGAAGCGTGAGATGGCCACGGTCGCAGCGGCGGCCAAAGCGAAGCCGCCCACCGCGCCAATCAGCGAAAGTAGGACGCTCTCGGTGAGCAATTGCCGGATCAGTCGCCGCCGGCCAGCGCCTAGCGCCAGCCGAATGCCGATCTCGCGCTGCCGCGCTATGGCTCGCGCCAGCATCAGGTTGGCCACGTTGGCGCAGGCGATTAAGAGCACCATCGCCACGAGCACCGCCAGCACCGCCATGAAGCCGATAGCGAAGCGGTTCGCGTCGCCGAATAGTCCGCCGGAGTCCGCCAAGCGGATCGGATCGCCAAGCTTCTCACTCTTGTGGTAGCTGTCAAACAACCGTCTGCGGACTACGTTTAAGGCTGCGGCCGCCTGTTGGCGGCTCACGCCCGGTTTGAGCCGCCCCTCCAGCATCAGCCAGTGATTATTGCGCTGCACGGTCAAATTGTCTTTGGAGAGGTCCGGCATGATTTGGGCGAACATTGCGAGCGGTACCCAGAAATCCGCCAGTATGGCGCGATCGGTGCCATGGAAGCTCGGGGGCGTGATTCCGATGATCGTGTAGCTCTGGCCGTTGAGTATTGCGTGCCGGCCAATCACGTCGGGCGCGGCCGCGAACCGTCGATGCCACAATCCGTTGCTTAGGACAACGACGGGGCTGCCGCCCGCCGCGCGATCCTCTTCGGGCGTGAATCCACGTCCGATTACCGGCTTGATGCCGACGACCGAAAAGTAGTTGCCGGCGGCCACCTGGCCCCATATTCTTTCAGGCTCACCGCTGCCTCCCAGGTTCGCAGGAATGAACGGAAAGTGCGCCGTGAGTCCCTGGAACACCTGGGAGGTTTGATCGCGGTAATCGATATAGTCGGGATAGGAAAACGTGGTGCCCTGGTTCAGGCTAACCAGACGGGAAGGTTCCGGCACAGGCAGCGCGCCGAGCAGCAGTCCGTTGACGATGCCGAAAACGGTGGAGTTGGCGGCGATCGCCAGCGCCACCGATACGGCCACGGCTGCGGTGAAACCGGGATTCTTCAGAAGCGTGCGCGCCGCGAAGGTCAGATCCTGCTTCACGGTGCCGGGAAAGTTGGTTTGAGGCATAGAGATCTCGCTGGTACGTTTCACGAACGTCCCTCTATGATGACGATTAAGACGGGCTAATATAAACACGGATGCGCAAACGTTAGGGAACCGCTCGAGATGATATCCTTTCCTTCATGAAGATCGCCTTGCACCTGTCCTTCATGAAGATCGCCTTGCACCTGGTTTGCCTGTTCCTGCTCTTCGCAGCGGCGCTCGCGCCCGCCGCCGACGCGCCCGTATTGCGGGGCTATGCGCCAGAATCGGCGCACGCCGAGCACGATTGGGAGGTGATGTTCCGCGCTATTCCCAGCAGCCAAAACCTGCACGACTACATGCAGCGCCTGTCCGCCCGGCCGCATCATGTCGGCTCGCCCTACGATAAGGACAACGCCGAGTGGATTCTGGCCAAGTTCAAGGAATGGGGTCTGGACGCCCAGATCGAAACCTTCGAGGTGCTCTTCCCCACTCCCAAGAACCGCCTGCTGGAACTGATCGCGCCAGAGCGTTTCACAGCGAAGCTGGCGGAGCCTACTGTGGCCGTCGACCCCACATCGGGCCAGCACGACGAGCAACTGCCCACCTACAACGCCTACTCCATCGACGGCGACGTCACGGCGCCGCTGGTCTACGTCAACTACGGCGTACCTGAAGACTACGAGCAACTCGACCGCCTGGGAGTCTCGGTCAAAGGCGCCATCGTGATCGCGCGCTACGGCGGCTCATGGCGCGGCATCAAGCCCAAGGTCGCAGCCGAGCACGGCGCCATCGGATGCATCATCTATTCCGACCCGCGGGAAGACGGCTACTATGCGGGCGAGGTTTTTCCGCAAGGCCCCTACCGCCCCAAGGATGGCGTGCAGCGCGGCAGCGTTATGGATATGCCGGTGTATCCGGGCGACCCTTTAACACCCGGCATCGGTGCGGACGCCAACGCCAAGCGCCTGGCCATCAAGGACGCGACGACGCTGACCAAGATCCCCGTTTTGCCCATCTCGTATGGCGATGCCCAGCCGCTGCTGGCGGCGCTGACCGGCCCCGTGGCTCCGGAACCCTGGCGCGGCGCGCTGCCCATCACTTATCACATCGGCCCCGGCCCCGCCCGCGTACACCTGAAACTCGAATTCAACTGGGACATGAAGAAGATCTACGACGTGGTGGCGCGCATTCCGGGCTCGCCATTTCCGGATGAATGGATTGTGCGCGGCAACCATGAGGATGCCTGGGTGAATGGCGCGGAGGATCCGCTGGCGGGCGCGGTGGCGCTGATGGAAGAAGCCCGCGCATTTGCGGAGTTGCAGAAGCAGGGCTGGAAGCCAAAGCGCACGCTCATCTACTGCGTGTGGGATGGCGAGGAGGAAGGGCTGCTAGGCTCCACCGAGTGGGCCGAGGAGCACGACGCGGAATTGCGGCAGCACGCGGCGATGTATGTCAACTCGGATGGCAATGGCCGCGGCTACCTGGGTATCGCCGGCTCGCACTCGCTCGAGAAATTCATCAACGGGGTGGCGCGCGATATCGAAGATCCCGAAAAGAAGATGCCGGTGTGGAAGCGCGATGAACTGGGGCGCATCTCGCGCTCGCCGGCCGCCGAACGCGACGAGGTGCGCAAGCGCTCCGAACTACGGATCGGTGCGCTGGGATCCGGCTCCGACTACACCGCGTTCATAGACCATCTGGGTGTCGCTTCGCTGAATTTGGGCTACGGCGGCGAAGATGGCGGCGGCATCTATCATTCCATCTACGACGATTTCTACTGGTACACGCATTTCTCGGATGGCGATTTCATCTACGGCCGTGCGCTGGCGCAGACCGCCGGCACGGCCATGATGCGCTTTGCGGACGCGGACCTGCTGCCGTACGATTTCACCAATTTCGCCGAAACCGTGAAGCGCTACGTGGACGAAGTGCAGAAGCTTTGGAAGACGGAAAGCGACGAGATCCGCGAGCGCAACAAGGAGATCGAGGAAGGCGTTTTCAGCGCCACTGCCGATCCGCGCAAGACTTCCGTGCCGCCGCCGGTAGAGACGCAGCCGCCCTTTCTTAATTTCGCGCCGCTGGAAAATGGATTGGCGGCGCTTACGCGCGGCGCGGAACGCTACGACAAAGCCGTACAGAAGGCGAAGCTGGATAAGCCGGGTTTGCAGCCAGTGAACGAGAAGCTGCTGCGGATCGAGCGCGGGTTGACGCTGCCCGACGGCCTGCCGGGGCGGCCCTGGTTCGAACACCAGATCTATGCGCCGGGTTTTTACACCGGGTATGGGGTGAAGACGCTGCCGGGCGTGCGTGAGGCCATCGAGCAGAAGCATTGGAAGGAGGCGGATGAGCAGATCGTGCGCGTGGGTAAGGTGCTGGAGAAGGAAGGGGCATTGATCGAAGAGGCGGCCGCTGGGCTGGAATAGGAGTGAGGATAAGCGTGACTACGGTGGACTTCCAATCGCGCCAGCCGGAGTCGTGGGAGAGTTTTTTTCCAACTCATCGCCGAAGCTGGCGTACCCGACGACTTCATGTCCGATAGGGACGATGTCCCGCCCCTGGAACGCGAACTGTTCTGATCAAGGGAAGTGCTCCGGCGGCTGGGCCCGCGGCGATCCCGTGCACTTTATACGCGGGCATCACCGAGCCAGCGGAGAAGGCCGGCGAAGACCGAATTGAACTGATCGGGTTTGAACGTCCCTAACTTTCGAATCGCCCTGACCTTCGGATATGTCGCCACGTTCTGGACCAGGAACGCGCCCGGCTTCAAGAACGGGAGATTGACCGTAATCTCGTATTGGGAACCGCGAAGGCTGGTGGTATGCGGGAGGATGGTGATCCAAGGCGCGGTCTGCGTCGCCATAGCCCACACTGACCACAAGGGCGGGGCGAACCTTCTCCGCCATACCGAGATCAAAAAGCCACACTTCACCGCGACTCGGCGTTATTGTCATCGGCTTCAAGATCGCCAAAGAGCTGATCGGCGGCCAAGGCCGTTTCCACATCGTCCAACGGACCAGAATCGAATGGCGCCGCCCGGCGCAGGACCTCTACCGTGAAAAGCCGCTTCTCCCCTTCGGGCAGAGCTTCGAAGGCTTCCAGCAACTGGGCAGTCTGCTTGCTCATGTCTCTAGGTTACCCCCTTTCCTATGGGCGGACAAGCGATCTGTTCGCCCCTCGAACGAGCGGCACGGCGTGGTGGAAAGAGGAGTTTATCGCTTCGCAATCATCTGGGGCGGGACTTCACGGGACTGGTTTCCCAGAACCCGTTTCAGGTGCGGCAGTGGGACCTTGGGCCGAGCCGCGTCAAGTCCGCTTCAGCAAAACGGTAGCCCAAATGCTCTTGCAATCAGGATGGCTCATCACCTTCGGCCTCCTCATCTTCCTCGTCCGCGCTGTGCATCCCTTTGTCTGCCTCAGCCGGGCGCCCCCCTCCGCCGCTACTCCACGCGAGCCTCTTGAGCCGGAGCGTGTACGCAAAGACAGAAATTCCCAACATGATCAATACAATGCTTTCGAGCATTGAAGTGCCCCGCGTGATCCCTGCGCCAAGACCTGAGGACATGGTAACGTAGCTCGCCGCCGCCGACGGCAACAGGACGAGTGACAAAAACGTCAACACTAACGCAAGCTTAGACTTAATTGTTGGCAAAAACGGGTACGTACGGAACAGCTGAGAATCTTCTGAAGTCGCGACTCTTGCCACATGGGAGATGAGAACCAGTAGGTAGAGGAACAAGACAAGAATAACGAGCGGAGCACCAATCGCGATAACGGAAGACCTAATCTTTAATCCCGATATAGAAAGATCAGTCTCAGCGGCATGGGCCTCTTCCCTGCTCTTGCGCTGTAGTAAGGGCTCCGCAGCCCGCACGTCAAGCGTGCCGACCGTCTCCCAAACGTTCCGAATGGCCGGGAGCGCATCAGTCTCTCCATCTCGGGTAACCACGATGCCGACATCTCGTAGGTACTTGCTGGCCGCCCCCGGTTTCAAATTCTTCGCACTTTTATATGATGCGACACCTATGTTCTCAGTGTCTTCCTTGCCGTTAGCCAGAACTATCGAGGCAGCGACATCGAATCTCGATGGGTCGTATTTGAACGGCTAGCCTTTCCAGCCCCGAGGGCGATCAGCCGCCAGGTAAAGCTTACCGATCGATTTAGCGCCAGGATGCGTGGACACGTATAACCGAATGATGTTGTTAAGCGAACTCAGATCGACCTCCCACACGGGCAGTGAGTCCCAGGTTTCCTGTGTGAGGAAGTACTTGTAAATGTCAGCCAGAGGAGGCTTAGTATCAGCGTAGTACATAGGTTTCGAGCCACTGTCCGCTAACACCGGCTCGACCTCCAACTTCGACGTAGCCGTTGGCCCGAAGCCATCGCGGAAGCATTTCAAGACGCCAGTCTTTTCGAGAAGTGGTTCACCTGTTCGAGGTTAAGTTTGTCCATTTCGTCCATTGCTGGCTTGATCTTTCGGATCTCTTCGTACGCACGCCGAAAGTCCGACGGAGGAGGCTCGATGGCTGCGGCAAATGCCAATAGTGTTGCGCAAATGACAATTATCAGTTGATACAATCCCCTGCCGCTTTGAGTGCATCCTGCATCGTTCACCTCAGACTGAGAATTCTCTGCTGGCTGCGGACGGGTCCTTCAATGGCAGATTATACAAGAACGAGCTTTTCAGAATCCCCATGAGAGCCACCCCAGGTCGTCGTCGCTAAAGGCCTACGCAGTTTGGCACGGGGCGGATGGTGAGTAACCGGGGCCAGCACAGATCCGAATAGGCTGGCCCCAAGTCCGTTTCTGGGAAACTGAGATTCCTCCGTGAAACACTCCTCGCATAAAGCACATGGCTGCGTACTCGGCATACGGGAGACCAGCCTAATCGCCTATTCGCCTCCGGCCCGCGACGACCTATCCTGCTACTTATCCCCAATGGCGAACAAATGCTTGCCGCCGCGCATATATAGCACCCCATCCGCAATCGCCGGCGTAGCCATCACAGTCTCGCCGATTTCGTTTTCAGCCAGCAGCTTGTATTCGGGCCCCAGGGCCAATACGTAGCTGTGACCTTCTTCGTTCGTGATATACAGATGCCCGCCCGCCGCCACCGGCGAGCTTGTAAACCCGGACGTTCCGCCGCCCAGGCGCTGCTGATATTGGCGCTCTCCCGTAGCCATCTTATAGACGCTCAGCACCCCCGAGTCGAAACAGAAATAACCTAGCCCGTTGTCGAGCAGCGGAGTCTGCATGTAGTTGCCGCCGCGCGGTTCGGTCCACGCAATCGCCGTCTTGCTATCCGTGATGTCGCCTGCGGCGTCCGAGCGTATGGCATAAATGGGCCGACCCTTGCCGTGCGCGTTGGTAATTACCACCAGGCCGTCCCCGAAAACGGGCGTGGGCACCGGGATATCGCCGCCGCCTTTCAGACTCCACAGTTCCTTGCCGGTTTTCAGATCGTAGCCGGCGATGTGCTTCCATCCGTTCACCACTACCTGCCAATCTTCGCCGCCGCCCGCGGTATAAGGCACGACGGCCGGCGAGCCGAAGGTGGGCACATCGTTGCGCGGCGTTCGCCAGATTTCCTTGCCGGTATCGACGTCCAGCGCCGCGACGAAGGAATCCTTCTGCACGTCCGCCTGAATGATCAGCATGTTGCCGTGGATCACCGGCGAACTGGCAAATCCCCACTGCGCGGCAGGCACCATATAGAAGCCGGAATCCAGCACACCGAAATCTTTCTTCCAAAGCAGCTTGCCCTTGAGGTTGTAAGTGAACAGGCCTTCCGAGCCGAAAAAGACCACCAGATGCTTGCCATCGGTCGCCGGAGTCGGATTGGCATGCGTCGATTTGGGGTGGCGCATGATCTTGGGCGGCCCGCTTACCGCCACGCGCTCCCACAGAATCTTGCCGGATTTGCGGTCCAGGCAATAGACATCGAAGCTTTGGGCCGGTTCGCCCTTGACCGGTGCAATGTCGCCATACAGGCCGACCTTCAGCGACGACTCACCGCTGGCCGGGACGGCGCTCGTGATGAAGATGCGGTCGCCCCAAACGACCGGACTGGAGTGGCCCAGACCGGGTATCGCGGTCTTCCAGCGGATGTTCTTGCCGGACCCGACGTTCCATTCCGTGGGAGGAGCGCCGGCGCCCACGCCGCTGGCAGAGGGTCCGCGAAACTGGGGCCAGTTTGGCACAGAGGCGCCGGCCACCAGAGCGGCAACGGCGAGCGGCAACGCCGCCAAGCGAATCGCAAAGGGCTTCATAGGTAGATTTTGACGCAGTACCGGCCAAATAGCCAGCCCGTTTTCAATAAACCCATTTCAAACCGTATGCCAGCCGAGATGTTTAGCAGCCAACGGCAACACTTTTTCTCTGGTGAGAGGGGCCAGTTCAATGCGGCAGCTTCCGTTGGGATCGAGCCAGACTACCTCGTCGATTTCGGCTGCGGCCACGACCGGACCTGCGAGCTCCACGCGGTACAGAGCGGCCTCCACAATACAGCCGCTTTCATTCGCCGCCCCCGCGCTGAACGTGCCCAGAAAAACAGGACTGCCAGGGCGCACCGAACATGTCAATTCCTCGCCGATCTCACGCACCAGGGCGGCCAGGTGCGATTCGGAATCGCGCAGCTTGCCGCCGGGTTGCATGAAAGCGCGCGTGCCTCTCTTGCGCACCAACAACACTCGACCGGCTTCGTCCTCGACCAGTGCGGCGACAATGTGAATCACCGTCGGCGCCTGCCATTTCGACGCCGGGGGTGCATAGCCACGGAACGCTTCGAGGATCGCACCGGGATCGGTGTCGAAGGTCAACATCGATGCGTATTCCGGCCGAATAAAACCCTCGCCGGTCATTCGGCCGATCATGTCTCGCAATGGATCGAAATACCCGTTCGTATTCAGGAAGCCGCAGGGCTTATCATGGATGCCGAGTTGCGCCCAAGTCCACTGTTCGAAGATCTCCTCCAGAGTGCCGGCTCCGCCGGGAAGGGCGATGAAGCCATCGGCCAACTCGGCCATTTTGGTTTTGCGTTCATGCATGGTGGCCACGGTGTGAAGTTCGGTGAGGCCGACGTGTTGAATTTCCCGCTCCACGAGCGCCCGCGGCCTGATGCCGATCACCGCTCCGCCCGCCAGCAGCGCGGCGTCGGCCAGGGCGCCCATCAAGCCGACCCGGCCTCCCCCGTAGACGAGATCTATCCCTTGCGTGGCCAGCGTTCTCCCCAGATCTCGCGCGGCATTGGCGTAAGCTTCGTCATTGCCGGAGCTCGAGCCACAAAAGACGCAGATGCGCATTACCAGTCAGTCTAGCGCCCTAAGTCGAATGCCGCGATGGTATGGCGGTCGCGCAAGTACAGCCGCGTTCCCACCAGCGTGGGCGGTGTCCAGGAGATGCTCTGCATCACCGATGCCTTCGAAAGCACTTCGAACTTCTGGGGAGTCGCGCGGCACAGGGCCAACGTGCCATCCTGGTCGGAAAGTATCAGCTTGCTATCCGCCCACAGCAGTTGCGCCTTGGCGAAGCCGCGCTCCCGCCACATGATCTTTCCGGTCTTCAACTCCACGCAGCTCATCAGCACCGGGCCGTTGTAGCCGCTCGATATGTAGACATAACCGTCGCGCTGGATGGCGGTCCCGATGTGCAGTTCCAAATGCGGATCGTACCAGAGCTCATCCACTTTGGTTTTCCCGCCGGATTGGCTCAGGTGCAGCGTGCGCGCGCCCGTCCCATAGGCCGAAGCCACGAACAGCAGGTTTCCGGGCGCCCACACGGGAGTGCTGATAGCCAATCCATAGTTGGTGACGTGCTCGTGCGACCAAAGCAGCGCGCCATTATCGGGATTGAAGCCGAACACAGTCTTGGCCGCCAGGACCACGGCCTGCGTCTGCCCGTCCACATTAATCAGCAGTGGCGAGGAGTACGAGTTCGTGAATTGCAGTGCCTTCCAAACTACCGCGCCATCGCTCTGGCGAAACGCGATTACGCCATCGCCGTTGCCGCCAGCCTGGTAGATCAGCGTGTCCTTGTAAGGCAGGGCGTGGCAGGAATAACCGAAGCCGAGCTGGCTACCGTGGAACTCGTTGTACAAGTCATGCGACCATTTCGGCTTACCGGTCTTCTTGTCCAGGGAATGGATTTTGCCGGTCCCGCTGGCCGTGATCACGCGATCGCCTACCACCTGCGGCATGGCATACGGACCCGGCCCCACCGCCTCGGAATATGAATTGGTGAACGGGTTTTCGTATTCGTATTCCCAGAGCGTCTTGCCGGTGGCTGCGTCTAGTGCGGTGATCACGTCGCGCGAACCCCGGCGAAATGTGGTGTAGAGCACGCCGGCCTCCTCGGCGATCGAGGAATAGCCATCGCCCAGTGAGCGGCTCCAGATTTTCTTGGGTCCATCCGCCGGCCAGGAATCCGCCAGGCCAGAGGTGTTGACGATGAAATCGCGGTTCTTGCCGCCCCACAGTTGCCAATCCTCCCCAATGGCTGGCGGCTTGTTAGAGGTTTTCTTGGCCGCGGGCTTAGCGGCTGCGGCGGCTGCCGTCAAAGGAGCTACTAAAGACACAGTTAGAACGATGCAGATATACCGCATGTCTCGATTGGACGCGGGAGCACGCATTTTGTTCCGGGATCGGCGACGTTCCGATTCGGGGGCGCTATCCTATAAGCAGATGGTCGGACGGGAGATCGGGAATTACCGGATCGTCGAGATTATAGGCGCCGGCGGGATGGGAGTTGTCTACAAGGCCATCGACACAAACCTCGACCGTGTGGTGGCGGTCAAGGCGCTCAGCCCCGAATTCTCGGGAAATCCTGCGCTGTTGGACCGTTTTCGCGGAGAAGCGCGCGCCCAGGCGCAACTGAATCACCCCAACTTGGCGACCCTTTACGCCTTTCTGGTGCAGGAGGACGTAGCCTACATGGTGATGGAATACGTGGATGGCGAGACCTTCCATGCCATGGTCGCACAGCGCGGCCCCATACCCGCCGCGGAGGCCATCCCCCTTTTTCGCCAGGCGCTGGCGGGGATCGGCCACGCGCATAGTCAAGGGATCGTACATCGCGATATCAAGCCCAGCAACATCATGCTGAACCGCGCAGGCGTGGTGAAGGTGATGGATTTCGGGTTGGCGAAGGTTTCGGGCGGCCACGGTGTAACACGCACTGGAGTGCGATTGGGCACGGCTTACTACATGTCGCCGGAGCAAGTACTCGTGAAGCCGGTGGACGCGCGGTCGGATATCTATTCTTTGGGGGCGACCCTTTACGAGATCCTGGCGGGCCAAGCGCCTTTTCATGCCGACAGCGAGTTCGAGATTCTGAACGATCACGTGAATACTCCGCCTCCGCGGCCTACGCGCTTGTATCCGCAGATCCCCAGCGGGATCGAGAATGCGGTACTAAAGGCGCTGGCTAAGAATCCTGACCACCGCTTTCAGACTGCCGAGCAATTCAGCGCGGCGCTGGAGCGGCCCGAGGAATTCTATTCGGCCAAGACCATGGCGGACGCAGTTCCGGGAGCGCAGGATCGGCCGGTCAGCGTCACTCCAGTGGCGACGGCTCCGCCGGCAAGGGCGGAGTTTTGGACGCGGCCGCGCAAGTTGGCGGCCTATGTCGGCGGCGCGCTCGCTTGCCTGATCGCGTTGTGGTTGCTTTTCCGGCCGGAGCCGCCGCCAATAATAGTGGAGGCTCCGCCCAAAGCATTAGCCGTGGCGCCTATGGCGCCGCCCGCTCAACCTGCCGCGACGAAAGAGACGCCTGCGCCGGCCAACACTGCGCCATTGACCACAAAGCCCGCGCCACCGGTAGGCAAGATCGTTGTGCCTGCCGCGACGCCAGTTTCGATCACCACTGTCGATCCCATCGATTCCAAGGCAGGCCGCGTCGGCCAGGAGTTCCAGGCGAAGCTGTCGGCTGGGGTGAAAGTAGGAGACCGCGAAGCCTTTCACGCAGGAGACGCGGCTCAACTTCGGTTGGGGCAGACAGCCAGCGACGGGCGTTCCGGGAAGGCGGAATTGATCCTGGAGTTGGTGTCCATCACTACCGGCGGCCAAACTTGTGCCGTGAATTCAGCGCCGTTCCTGATCAAGAGCGGCTTCTTGCGCAAGAAAAAAGTAGCGCCGGGAACGCAAATCGAGTTCACCTTAACTGCACCGGTTACTCTGACAACCGCACCTTCGTAGCCTTAGGACGCAGCAGTTCTCTCTGGAGTTCATCAAGCCGGCGATGGGCCGCGGAGGGTTGTCATGAAGCTTCCACCGTCAGCCCGGTCCGCTTGCCTACGGCGCGCGCCAGTTCATCGGCTCGTTGCGAGCCGATCAGTACACGCTCGCCGGTGTCCAGGACCAGGCGGGCGCCCCGATTGCCGCGCGCGTGGTATACGATGCCTCGCGCGTCCCAGCGCACCCCCCAACCACCGAATTCCCGTATAGGACGATACCTGCGGATGGTTACGCTGCGGATCTGGTCCCAGCGGATGGTGCGGGCAGGCCAGAGCCAGACAAAGCAGATGTAGAGGCCATCGGCGCGCACCTCGGTGACCAGCTTCAACCGCAAGAACCAAACGGCCACCACTGCGGCAACGGCGAAGGCCGGCCACAGCAAAGCGTCCGACAGAAAGGGCTGGTTTAGCCACACTTGCCGGTACAAGCCGTAAGCGATAAGAAGGGCCGGTACGCAGAACATCGCGGTCCAAAACCATTCAAAGCGCTGCTCTTCGCGAAACTCTGCCATCGGCTTGCACCAATGTAACACTTGGCTCAAGCCGCAAGCGTCCCAAGGCACCTAGTCCACTCTCGGAACGTCCATTCCCAAAACCGGACACTTTCATACCGATGGGGGCCCGTCCCTAACCTTTTTCCCCCAAAGGAGTCATAATGTTACCAGCCTCGGATCGATTGGCAGGAGCCGTGCCTCTCCCTCCGTGGAACCAAACATGGATGTACCAAGAAAAGACGCAGCCAAGAAACGCCTGATCAAGCGCATTATCATTGGGTTAGTGCTCCTTGCCGCCCTCGTGCCCGTGGGTTATTGGGTAGGGATCCCGTTTATCTCCAAGGGGCACTTGAAGGCCGCCGCGCCCGGTGTGGAACTTTCCACTCTTTGGCCAGAGACGGTGAAACGCGGTCCCATGGTCCTCGAAGTCCGCGGCCTGGGAACGTTGGTGCCAGAGGATACCCTGCTGATCCCGGCCCAAACGGACGGACGCATCGACAAGATCCTGATCAAGCCCGGTACGCCGGTTAAGCCGGACAGCGTCATCCTGGTGATGAGCAATCAGGAACTGCAGACGGCCCTGCTGGATGCCGAATACACACTCAAAGCCGCGCAAGCGGCATATACCGATCTGCGGGTGACTCTGGAGAAGCAAGGGCTAGACCTACAGGCCAATGCCGCGCAAGTATCCGCCGATTACCATTCCGCGCAACTTAAGGCGGAGCGGGACGATGCACTGGTTAAAGAGGGCTTGGTGGCCCAAGTGGATGCCAAGATTTCCGATGTGACCGCGCAGGAGCTATCCACGCGGAACGGGATTGAGGAAAAGCGGCTCAGCATCAACCAGGAGTCGGTGGAGGCCCAGTTGGCGGCGCAGAAAGTCAAGGTCGATCAGCTTGAGGCAGAGTACAAGCTGAAGCAACAGCAAGTGGAAGAGCTCCGCGTCCGGGCCGGCGCGGAAGGCATGCTTCAGGCGCTGCCGGTTCCGGTTGAGGAAGGGCAGAAAGTGCTGGCCGGAACTGCGCTAGGCAAGGTCGCACAGCCCTCGCACCTGAAGGCCGAGTTGAAGATCGCGGAAACCCAGGCCAAGGACGTGACCATCGGGCAGCCGGCGGTCATCGACACGCGCAACGGCTTGGTGAAGGGACACGTTTCGCGCATCGACCCGGCCGTATTGAACGGAACCGTCACCGTGGACGTCAGACTGGAAGGTACCGATGCTTTGCCCAAGGGTTCGATCCGTCCGGATTTGAGCGTGGATGGAACCGTCGAGCTGATGCGGCTCGACGACGTAGTCTACACTGGGCGGCCCGTGTTCGGGCAGGCCGACAGCAAGGTCAGTTTGTTCAAGATAGAACCGGATGGCAAGTATGCCGATCGTGTGCAGGTCGAGTTGGGCCGCGCTTCCGTCAATACGATCGAGGTGAAAAAGGGGCTGAATGTAGGCGACCGGGTAATTTTGTCGGATATGTCGGCCTGGGACCAGTACGACCGACTCAAGCTGAATTAATTTGAACGAAAAGCCGGAACGAAACGTATTGGAGATGAAATGGGCACTAACGGAAACGGAAAAGAATCGCTAATTGTCTTGGACGGAGTGACGAAGGTGTTCGTGACCGACGAGGTCGAGACCCACGCGCTATCCGGGATACAACTCGATCTGAAGAAGGGCGAGTACCTTTCGATCGCCGGACCGTCCGGCTGCGGCAAGTCCACCTTGCTGGCAATTCTGGGCCTGCTGGACACGCCGAGCGACGGTACCTACACGTTGAACAACCGGCCGGTCAGCGGGCTGAAGCTTTCCGAGCGCGCGCGGATTCGCAACCGCGAAATCGGCTTCATCTTCCAGGCGTTCAACCTGATCGGCGACTTGACGGTGTACGAGAATGTCGAATTGCCGCTGACGTATCGCGGGATGGGGTCGGCCGAACGCAAGAAGCGGGTGCAGGAGGCGTTGGAGCGGGTGGGCATGTCGCACCGCATGAAGCATTATCCGTCGCAGCTTTCGGGCGGTCAGCAGCAGCGCGTGGCAGTGGCGCGGGCGCTGGGGGGCGATCCGGTGATCCTGTTGGCGGATGAGCCGACTGGAAACTTGGATTCGGCCAACGGTGAAGCGGTGATGAATTTACTAAAGGATCTGCACCGCAATGGCGCCACGATTTGCATGGTGACGCACGATCCGCGGTACGCGCAGTTCGCGGACCGCACCATCCGGCTGTTTGACGGAAGGATCGTCGAGGAAAGCTACGAAGCGACGCGGAATTAAGCAAAAAGCACAAGGCGTCGAGAGGAGTCTCGACGCGGCGCGCACGAGTGCGTGCGCCACGAGGGAGGGAGAATGCTACTCGCAAGCGCCCTATTGGCGCTGGCAAGCGTGGTTAGCCTGCCGGCAACCGGAAACTTCCATCAAGAGTCCAGCCGGAGTTATCCGCTTTCGGCGCGTGGACGCGTGACGCTCCAAAACATCAACGGCGATGTGCATATCCGCGCTTGGGACCGCAACGAGGTGCGTATTGCAGCCATTAAGACCGCTGCCAGCCGGGGCCTGCTGAACGAAGCCCGCGTGACCGTCGATTCGACCGCCGATTCGATCAGCATCCGCACCCGCTTCGGCGACGGGTCCACTACAAATCCCGGCAGCGTGGAGTTCACCGTGATGGTGCCGCGGCGCGCGCGCCTGAGCGAAATCAAGGCGATCAATGGCGCGGTGGATATCGAGGGTGTCAGCGGCGGAATCAACGCGTCGTCGGTGAACGGGCCTGTACGGGCGCAAAAGATTGCAGGAGACGTGCGGCTCTCCACTGTGAACGGGAAGCTGGAAGCCACTTTCGAGCGGTTGAGCGACGCCAAGACGATCTCCATGAACTCCGTAAACGGGCCGATTTCGCTTTCGATACCCTACGACGCGGGCGCCGAATTCAATGCGCGCAACGTCACCGGCGGCATCGACAACGATTTCGGTATTCCGGTTAGCCAGGACCACTCCGCCGGCAGCCAACTTCACGGTGTGCTGAAGGGCGGCGGGACCTACATCAACCTGAAGAACGTCAACGGCACGATTTGCATCATGCCGATGTCGCACGGCCGTCGCGTCAAATTTACGTAGGACAGGCCTCCCGGCCTGTCCCGGGACTCCCAAGGGGTACACGGCTGTGGCCGTGCCGGCCCTACTTCGATTCGATGCGCATGCCGTAAAAGCTGCGATACACAAACGTCACCGAAACCAGGAAAAACGCCACGCCAAGCACCGTGCTGAGCGCATTCCCTTGCTTGTCGTTCAGATTTACCGCCAGTTCCACAGCCAACAGTCCGAACAGCGTGGTGAATTTGATGATGGGGTTCAGAGCAACCGAGCTGGTATCTTTAAACGGATCGCCCACCGTGTCGCCCACTACCGTGGCGGCATGCAGTTCGGTGCCCTTCATCTTCAGCTCGGTTTCGACTACTTTCTTGGCGTTATCCCAAGCCCCGCCGGCGTTGGCCATGAAGATGGCTTGGAACAAGCCGAAAATGGCGATCGAGATCAGGTAGCCGATAAAGTAGAAAGGCTCGAAGAACGCGAAGGCCAGCGTGGCGAAGAACACCGCGATAAAGATATTGAGCATGCCCTTCTGCGCATACTGCGTGCAGATGGCCACCACTTTCTTGGAGTCGGAGACGGAAGCTTTCTCGGCGCTCTCCAGCTTGATATGTGCCTTGATGAATTCCACCGCACGGTACGCGCCTGTCGATACCGCCTGCGTGGAGGCTCCCGTGAACCAATAGATCACTGCGCCGCCCGCAATCAGACCTAATAGGAAAGGCGGATAGAGGATCGAGAGGTTGGCAAGATTGATTGTCAGCCCATGGGTCAACGCCACGATGATCGAGAAGATCATGGTAGTGGCGCCTACCACCGCGGTGCCGATCAGCACCGGTTTTGACGTCGCCTTGAACGTGTTGCCGGCGCCGTCGTTCTCTTCCAGGTTCTCCTTGCCCTTCTCGAAGTTCGGTTTGAATCCGAAATCGCGCTGGATCTCCGCTTCGATGCCCGGCAGCGTCTCGATGGTCGAAAGCTCGAACACCGACTGCGCGTTGTCTGTTACCGGTCCGTAGCTATCGACCGCTATAGTGACCGGACCCATTCCGAGGAAACCGAAGGCCACCAAGCCGAACGCGAATACGGCCGGCGCCACCATCAGGCTTGCCAGACCCAGCGTACTGACTCCATAAGCGATGCTCATCAGGCCCAGGATCGCGAAACCCAGCCAGTAAGCGCTGAAATTACCGGCTACAAAACCGGACAGGATCGTCAGCGACGCCCCGCCCTCCCGTGCGGAATTGACAATTTCCCGCACATGCCGCGATGAGGTCGATGTAAACACCTTCACGCCTTCGGGAATAATCGCGCCGGCCAGCGTGCCGCAGGTGATCACGGTGGAGAGCTTCCACCACAGACTGGTATCGCCGCTCAAATCCGGAATGATGAAATAGCTCACCACATAAGTAAGTCCCACCGAAATAAGTGAAGTCAGCCAAACCAGCGTGGTCAGCGGCGCTTCAAAATTCATCTTTTCCAGATTGCCGTACTTTGCCTTGGCGACCACGCCGTTGATGAAGTAACTCACCGCTGAGGAGATAATCATCATTACGCGCATGACGAAAATCCAGACCAGCAACCGCACCTGCATCTCGGGCTGCTTCACGGCCAACAGGATGAACGTTATCAGGGCCACGCCGGTGACGCCGTAGGTTTCGAAACCGTCGGCCGAAGGGCCTACCGAATCGCCCGCGTTGTCGCCGGTGCAATCCGCGATCACGCCCGGGTTTCGCACGTCGTCTTCCTTGATTTTGAAAACGATCTTCATCAGGTCCGCGCCGATATCCGCGATCTTGGTAAAGATGCCGCCCGCTACGCGCAGGGCCGCCGCGCCCAGCGATTCGCCGATGGCGAAGCCGATGAAGCAAGGCCCGGCCAGGTCGCCCGGAATGAACAGCAGGATGATCAACATCATCATCAGTTCCACCGAGATCAGCAGCATGCCGATGCTCATGCCGGCTTGCAGCGGGATGTCGTAACAGGGAAAAGCCTTTCCGCGCAGGCTGGCGAAGGCCGCACGCGAGTTGGCGAACGTATTCACGCGCATGCCGAACGCCGCCACCGAGTAACTGCCGCCGATGCCGATGATGCTGAACAATAGAATGATTGCCACTCTTAGGGCGGGAAGGCCCTGCAGGAAGCCGAAGTAGAACACGATGATGACGCCAATGAAGCATTCCAGCAAGATCAGGAATTTGCCTTGCGTGGCCAGGTAGGTCTTGCAAGTCTCGTAAATGAGCTCGGAGACTTCCAGCATCGACTTGTGCACCGCCATATTCTTCAGCCGCGTATAGATGATCAGGCCGAAAATCATGCCCAGCGCGCAGAATATAAGACCGAACATCAGCAAACTGCGTCCGCCAATGCCGCCCAGGAAAGTGGCGCTATCCAGATTCGGCAGGTGCAGGTTGGCTTCGCCTCCCTCGCCTTGGGCCATCAAAGGGAGGGCCGACATAGCTATCCACAGCATCGGAAGAAACGCGCGGATTGCGCCGCGCCGGGTCGAAAAAACTGTTTGCACGAAAAAAGCCTCCTGAAACGGGGCGAAATTTAGGATATCAGGGTTGATTTACCTCAGCCTGTTCCTAAGGAATCCTAAAGGTAGCGCAAGGCGGCGGCGAATTCAAGGCTGACAATCAGCCCTCCCGCCGCAATGATCCACATGCCCTTCCTTTGTGTGCCGCCGCCGATAGCATCGGGGATCGGGTACGATGAAAATTCGGGGTCCTATGACTGTCGAGACGGCGCTTGTCACTGTCGAAAAATTCTCGCGGCTCCAGCCGCCAAGGGCGGGGCATTATGAGTTGCATCACGGCGAGATCGTCCTTATGACCGCACCGAAGTGGGGGCATCAGCGCATTCAAGATCGGCTGGCTGCGCTGCTACGGTCGCTGGCTGGCGATCGGGCGTACGTCACGAAGGAGATGTCTTTCCGTCCAGCGCCGGAGTATGAGGTGTGGGAGGCCGATGTGGGGCTTACGCTAGCGGAGCGCGCCGATGCGGTTGGGGATGACGAGTACTTGATGGGGGCTCCCGATCTGGCCGTCGAAGTCCTATCGCCGAGCAATACGGTGGATGAGATCACCGAGAAGATGTCCATCTGCATGGCGAACGGATGTGTCAGTTTTTGGATTGTCGATCCAAAACGCAAGCGCGTATCGGTAACCGAAGGCGATGTCACGAAACACTACGGCGTATCGGGGTCGATCTCATGCTCCTTTCTTGATGCGGAGGTGGATGTGGGAGAGATTTTCGGGGCCTGAATTCCTAACTTCCGGAGAACTCCGCCGCGCCAAAGCCACTCCTCCTCGTGGCCCTGGCTATTATTCCAACAGATGCCCAAGCCGCGATCGAGCGCTTTCTCGCATCCTCCCGCCGCCCCGCCCTGCTCGAACCGGGCGAACCGCTGTTGGCGCTCGGGGCGGACAACTTCACCCTGCAACTCCGCAGTTCGCGGTTGACGCTCCAGGTGTGGGACCAGACGCGCAATCTGGTGCGGCGCGTCACTGGCGTAGCTCACGAGGCGCGCGGCCGTCTGGAATTGATCGTCGAGCAGTTCGCCCGTAAGGAAGGCCGGCTATTCCTCGTGGACCTGGCGCGGCCCTCCAGCCTGGATTTCGAGCGCCGTAGCGAGCGCCTGGTCTTTCGCGAGCGGTTCCGCCAGTTCCTCACCCGCCAGTTCGCGGATTGGTCGCTGGCCGAGATCAGCGCCGAGCCGAACCTGGAAGCCAGTCTTTCGCCCAGTTATCCGCGCGCGTTTTTGCGCCGGGGTCAAACCGGATGGGCGGCCATCGGCGCGCCGCCCGAAAGCGACCCCACCGGTCTGCTGGCCTTCGGGCTGATCTGGCTGGACCATTTGCGCCGCCGGGAGAAGCGCCTGACTGTCGAGGGGCTCGCGCTATACGTGCCGCGCGGCCAGGAGCGCCATACCAGCTTGCGCCTCCCGTGGCTGAACGAAGAAGTCGCGCGCTACGAATTGTTCGCCTACGACGAGCACGATTTCGCCGCACACATCGATCCGCGCGATTTCGGCAACCTCGATACACATGTCGAAATCTGCCGCCAAGCCGCACCCATGGGGGCATTCGAGCGCCTGCTCGAATCGCCGGAAGTAGAGCGCGTCGCCCGTCACGATGGCGCAGTCAGTCTGCGCGTGCGGGGCGTAGAATTCGCCCAGGTGTCGGAGAACGGTGCGCGCTTCGGCCTCGCCCAGCGGACCGCCGCCCGCCCGCGCGATCTACCGGAGATGGAACGTCTGGCGCGCGATCTCGCGGAGCGGCGCTCGCCTTTGGCCGAGGACCGCGAGCATCCCTTGTACCGGCGGAATCCGGAAGCGTGGCTGGAATCGCAAGTGCGCTCCCAGATCGAGCGGGTGTATGCCGCACTCGAACCCGCCCCGGTCTACGACCAGGTGCCCGCCTTTGCGGGTGGCGACCGGGGTGTGCTGGATCTCCTCGCCGTCGAGCGGTCGGGCAGGCTCGCGGTGCTCGAATTGAAGGCCACTGCCGACCTGCAGCTTCCTATGCAGGCCCTGGATTACTGGCTGCGCGTCAAGTGGCACTTGGATCGCGGCGAGTTTACGCCTAACGGTTATTTCCCCGGCATCGAGTTGCGGCCGGAGCCGCCACGCCTGTTTCTAGTGTCCCCCGCGCTCGAGTTCCATCCCACCACGGAGACCATTCTGAGCTTTTTCGCACTCTCGATCGATGTGGAACGCATAGGTGTCGGAGTAGAATGGCGTAAGGGGCTGCAAGTGATGTTCCGCTTGAGCGGATCTCAACGCCCCTGCACCGGACCGCGCATCTAGGCGCGCTGGGGAACACCGATCATGCTCCGATACTTCAAACAAGCCAAGTCCGCTCTTTCGTTGCTCAGTCCGGATGAGGTGCGCCGGCGTGCGGAACGGCCTCTGCTGGTGGGGCTGGTCGCGGGGGACAGCGCCGCATACGCGGAGATTGAGGACTTTCTCGCGCCGTCGCCCGTTTCGCACGACAAGCGCATGCAGGCAATGCAAACTGTGTATCGGGCCTCCGATCCCGGCATCCCGGAGAAGTACGACCTGGTACTGTATGAACAGGGTCTGCCCTGTCCAGCTACCGCTTTCACCTTCTTCCGCGACGATCCGGGGCGCACGGTGGAAGAGATTGTAAGTGCCCGCGACGATCTGTGGCTGGTGTTGGCGCGCAATTTCTATCCATTCCGCAAGCCGGTCGTGGACCGGATCATTAGCTCCGTAGCGCGCGAGAATGCCATTTTTGCGGTGGCCAGCGCGCTTCCCAACGTGGTGCCCAATTTATTGGAAATACCCTGGGCCCTCGGGGAGTTCGCTTCGGACACGGCTTTCATCACCATGAACCAGGTGCGCATGGCGTTTCTGGTGGCAGCGGCCAGCGACAAGCAGGTGGGATACGATAAGCAGTTGGCTGAGTTGGTATCGATTGCAGCGGGCGCCTTTGGGTGGCGCGCGCTGGCGCGCGAACTGGTGGGATTTATCCCTCTGGGCGGCGGCCTGATTCCCAAAGGCGCCATCGCGTATGCGGCCACTTACGTCTTGGGCAAGGGCCTGGAACATTTCCACGGAGTGGGCTACGGCTACACGCGGCTGCAGCGGCGCGACGCCTACCAGGTGGCGTACGAGCGCGGCAAGGACGTGATGGGCGCGGTAATGCGGAAGAAAGAAGCCTGATGCGGGGCGCGATCCGGCTGCTACCTTTGCTGCTTGTAGCCTGCTGTGCCGCGCAGACCAAAGTCGACCCCGCGCGCGTGGACCGCCTGCTGCGCCGGGCGGTGGTGCTGGATCTGCACGACGACACCACCCAAATGATGGTCGACGATGGCTACGACCTGACCCAGCGGCACGATTATGGCCAGGTGGATGTGCCCCGCATGCGGCAAGGCCATGCAACCGGCGTCTTCCTATCGATCTGGACCGACGCGGTGCGCTACACCCCGCCCGAATCCATTCAACGCGCATTGGAGCAAATCGACGCCGTGCGCCGCGCCGTGGCGCAGCATCCGGCCGACTTGGCGCTAGCCACTACCGCCGATCAAGTACTGGCGGCCAGAAAGCGCGGCCAAATCGCCATCCTGATGGGCGTGGAAGGCGGGCACATGATCGATTCCGATCTGGCCGTGTTGCGGACTTACTTCGATTTGGGCGTCCGTTACATGACCCTGACACATACCGAGCACACCCCTTGGGCCGATACTTCCAGCCATCCGGCCGCCCACAACGGTCTCACCGATTTCGGAAAGCAAGTGGTGCGCGAGATGAACCGCCTGGGCATGATGGTGGACATTTCGCATGTTTCCGATAAGACGTTCTACGACGCGGTGGAAACCTCCGCCGCGCCGGTGATTGCGTCGCATTCCTCGTGCCGCGCGCTGGCCGACGTGCCGCGCAATATGACGGACGACATGCTGCGCGCGCTGGCCAAGAACGGCGGTGTGGTCCACATCAACTACTTCGAAGGCTTTCTGGATCGCGGTTTCATGGACCGGCTTGACGCAATGAAGGATGACCAGGCGCAGCAGGACGCCATCGAGGCACAGGCGCCCAAGTTCGGCGATCGCAGCCAAATGGACCCCGCGGTACGTGGCATCAATGCGCAGCGCATCGCCAAACTGGGGCGCCTCCCGCTTAGCCGGCTGCTGGATCATTTCGACCATGCCGTAAAAGTGGCGGGCGTCAATCACGTGGGCCTTGGATCGGATTTCGACGGCGCCGACGATCAGTTTCCGGAAGGTATGGAGGATATGTCGAAGATCCCCAACCTGGTGCGCGGTCTGATGGAGCGCGGCTATTCGGATGAAGATATTCTGAAGATTCTGGGCGGCAATACGTTGCGTGTGATGCGGGACGTGGAGCGCGTCGCCGCCGCAGGCGTTCGGCCTGCCGGGACTTCCGCCACGCCCGCCAAGCCGCGCTAACCTGAAAGCTTGCAAGAAACTCATCCCGCGCCGCACAAAAGCGATTATTGGCAATATGCGTACGTATTGGTGCTGTTGCCGTGTCTGATCTACACGGTCGCTTACACCGCCCGCGCCATCCGGCTGGACTACACTGCCGTTCCCATTTGGGATTCCTGGCGTAGCGTGCAGTTCCTGGATCAGATGCTCGGTTTCGATATCAGGCATTTCTGGGTCCAGCATAACGAACACCGCATCGTCTTCCCGGAAATAGTGTACTCGCTCGATTACATCTTCTTTCAGGGAGTGCAGACCCTCCCCATCGCGTGCAATATCGCATGCCAACTGGGGCAGTTGGCGCTGTTGGGGTGGCTACTTTGGCGAATGCAAGACATGCCCCCGCCCTTCCGGCTCACTCTGGGCATCTGCTGCGGCCTGTGCATGACTTCCGCGATGCAGGTGCAAGGCATCCTGGGCACGTTCGAGCTGCAGTGGTATCTGAGCGAAATGGCGGCGGCTCTGGCATTTGTGTTTCTTCGGATATCGGCGCGTTCCGGGCGATGGACCAGTCTGGCAATGTCGATTGCCGCAGCCGTCATCGTCACGTACTCGACCGGCAACGGCATGTTCATCTGGCCCGTACTCGTAACGATGGCGGCGCTGCTTCGTCTTCCCAAGCCGCGCATAGCCGTTGTGGCGATCGCCGGCACATTGAGTATCGCGGCCTATTTCGTGGGCTACTCATTCTTGACTCCGGGACGATTCGCCGTTTTGTTAGACCATCCGTTCTATGCGATCTGGTTCGTGGGCGTCTTTCTGGGAACTCCACTGAGCTATGTTAATGTCCAGTTGGGCGGCGTGGCTGGACTGGCCGGCCTCCTGCTGGTGGCGTTTGCATTGACCATCGCGATCCGCCAGCGCCGGTTGACAGACCCGCTCGTCGTCGTGACTGCGGGTGTTTGCCTCTACATCGCCGGCAGCGCCTTGATGATTGCGTACGGCCGCATGAATCCGGCCGACCCCGCGATAGCGGCGGCGCTGGCCGCGCGTTATGTCGGCGTGCCACTCACCTATTGCGCAAATCTGGTGGTGCTTGTGGGCTGGCTCGTCATGCAACTCCCGCGCGGCAGGCGGTTCGCGCTGCATTCGATCGCGGCGCTCCTGGTGCTGGCCGTTGCGGTTACTGTGATGAACCGGCAGAAGTCCTATGAGCGTACTTTTGCGATGCAACAGGCGCTCGCGCACGAATCCGGGATTGCCATGGTAGCCGGCATCGAAGAAGATGACGATGTGAGCAAAGCGATCTTCCCGGACCCGCAATTCCTACGTGAGATGACGCCTAAGATACGGCAGAGGCGGCTTTCGATCTTTGCAGCGGGCCGCCAGGATTGGATCGGACAGCCGGTAAACGGCGTGTTCGTGCCCGCTCCGGAAGCGCTCTGCTTCGGCGGTGTGGAGATGTTGTCGCCGGTGACCGGCGGTTATCGCGCCGCGGGATGGGCGTGGGACCGGGCAATGGATCGCCCGCCCAGGGATATAGTCCTGGTCAACAGGGCGGGCGTCATCGTTGGATTTGGCGAAACCAGGCCTGGCGGCTATCCGCGCAACGATCCCGCACGCAGGCCGCCTTCGGATTGGGATTGGGCGGGCTTTGCACGGAGCACCGGAATGTCCGGAACTATCCAGGCTTATGCCATCGTCCACCGCGGTCAAATGGCCTGTGCCATGGGTTCGCCGCGGCCGGCTCCCAGCATCGAACGCATACCGGCGAGCCGGGTGGGCGCGCCCATACACATTTCCGAATGGAAAGCCGATCCGGCGTGGACTCTTAACGGGTTCCATCCGTCGGTGGGAACGCTCGGACGCGAAGTCCTCTACGGCAGCTATAGCGGCAGCGATGCCAATCAGGGAGTCTTAACGTCCGCACCCTTCACGGCCGGCGGGCAAGCGTGCATTGCTCTGCCGGTGGCGCACGGCCCTTCCGTTGGCGGCCAGTCCGTGCGTCTGGTGGAATCGGATAGCGGCAAGACCGTGCAGTCCATACCGCTGAGTGAGACCTCCGGGACTTGGCAGTATTGGGCGGTCGAACTGCAAGGCGTCGACAAGCTGCGCATTGTTGCCGAAGATAAGGGCCGCCAGTTTGGGCAATGGGTCGCTGTGGGCGAGCCACACTTGTGTCAGTCACATTAACAAAATTTTTCTTGACCACCACGCCCGCGTGGAGTATCCTGATGAGGCTGGAGGTAAATGACCGATGATCGCTTATAGTCGAGGTTCCAACCGCCTCGCTGGTGCGGCTTCTCTGAAGAACCGTATGCCTGCGATAGTCGGGGCCTTCCGCATCCATCCGAATATAGCTCACTGGACAGAGCAGCAGACTATTAATCTGCGGGCGGCGGGTTTCGATTCCCGCTATCCACACGCTGTGTAAACAGCTTAACCTGAGCGATCCAGGCCTGGCTCCCGCCACCCTCGCAAGATAGACTTCGGTCCGTTTTGCCTGGACTGGCAAACGGCTCCACTGCTCTGCGCTTTCCCTGAAACTGCGACCCATCGTTTCGCCGGATGTTTTTGGCGCGGCTAAGTCCGCTCTAGGTAAGGCCCGCTGGTTGGCCGTGGAGTCAGGCCTGGGAAACTCAAAAGAAAGAAGACAGGAGACAGAATTCAGGAGTCAGAATCCAAAAAGTCGGAACTCGCTCGATGCGGCAATTCTGACTTCTGACTTCTGTCTTCTGACTTCTTTGCTTGGTGATCCGCAAGCGCCGGTTCGCGAAGATTCTTGGCCCCGGCGAGCGCTGGGTGCTCGGCCTCGGCGTCGAATTGATGCCGCACAACGTCCGCGAAATCTTCGCGGGCGAGTGGGCCGAGTACATCGCGAACCGCCAGCCCGAGACTCTCGCGCGGAACTTCACGGTGGTCGAGACCTCCGACGCGCAAGTGGCCGTCGTGTACCTGGATGGCCGGCTGGCGCGCGTGATCGCCCCTTCCAACCGCGTGCTGTACTGGAAGGGCGCCGTTAACGTGACCTTCGAGATCGTCGAAGTGCGCGCAGAGCCCGAAGTGCCCGCCCGCCTACTGCCGGGGCTGGTCCGACTGGGCCGCGAATCCGGCGTGACCTTCGCCGCCATCGAAGAAGGCAAGCGCGGATTGCTATACCTTGACGGGCGTCTGACGCGTGAGCTGGGGTCTGGCACGTACGGGTTCTGGAACACCATCGCGATGCCCCGCATCGACGTGCTCGAAACCCGCCGCCAGACGGTCGAGGTGGCCGGCCAGGAAATCCTGACCCAGGACAAGGTCGCGGTGCGCGTGAACATCTCCGCGGTATTCGAAATCGCGGACGCTACGTCGGCCCGTGCGGGCTTGAAGGACGTCCACGAATACCTGCACCGCGCATTGCAGATCGCCGTGCGCCAATCGCTCGCCAAGCGCAGCTTGGAACAGGTGCTGGCGGAAAAGACGGACATCGACGAAGCCGTATCCGCCGAGGTTCGCCGGGAAATGCAAGGCTATGGCGTTCGCGTGAGCGAAATCGCGCTCAAGGACATCATCCTGGCCGGAGACATCCGCGAGATTCTGAACCAGGTAGTGACTGCCGAGAAGCAGGCGCAGGCCAACCTGATCCGCCGCCGTGAGGAGACCGCCGCTACGCGGTCGCTGCTTAACACGGCCAAGCTGATGGAGGGGAACCCTCTGTTGCTGCGGTTGAAGGAGCTCGAGTCGCTGGAAAAAATCGCCGATAAGGTGGAGAAGATCACCGTGGTCGGCGGCTTGAACGCGCTGCTGGAGCGCGCCGTCACTCTGCGAGCCGAGTGACGGGGTTCGGACAGGAGGGGCGGACCTGGTGTGCCGTCCCTCATTTTTGTTGAGAATCGTCTGCTATTCCGCCCACGAAGTTATGTGACGCCAAAATCGCCAATGCGGAGGCATGTCCGCGTGCCATTCAAAGCCCGGATGCAGGTCTCCTGGAAAGACACGCGCGGCCAGGTGCAGAGCCAGCCGGCAAGGTGCCTGGAGCTGTCCGCCGAAGGCGCCAAGCTGGAGACGGATATACCCGTTCCGGTGCGCACCATCATCACTTTGTATTCCACGCGCTACGGCAGCTTGGGCACGGCTTCGGTCCGCCACTGTGTGCGGCACACGTTGAATTACTCGATCGGCGTGGAATTCACTTCTTTGCGCGCGCTGGCCGGTCAGGGCCGTAAGCGCTGCCTGGATGAAATCCAGCCCCCCACGGAGAGCCAGGCATGACCGCGCCCGAGGCCTTGCCCGCCGGGCAGAGACCCGCCTTCTGGCCGGCGCATCCAGCCACCCTTGCCGAACTCGATATTTCGCCTACGCTGGTGCAGGATATTTTCATGCGCACGGTGCGGGAGCAAGGCCAGTCCAGCCTCAGCGTGCTGAGGGAGCGCATCAAACTTCCGCCTGCGGTAGTGGAGCCTGTATTCCGCCAATTGCGCCAGCAGGCCTACCTGGACGTGAAGGGCATCCAGGACAACGATTACCATTTCGGACTTACGGCCGCGGGTAAGGCGCTGGCCGCCGAGCGCGCTTCCATTTGTGCCTACGCCGGACCTGCGCCGGTGTCCCTGGCGGCATACGATCGGGCCGTGCGGCTGCAAGCCGCCCACGTGCGTGTCAGCCGCGATAGCTTGCGCCAGGCCCTCGGCGACTTGGTCCTCCCGGAACCCCTGTTGGACCAACTCGGCCCCGCGCTGATCTCGCAGAAAGCGCTATTCCTCTACGGACCCACCGGCAATGGCAAGACCAGCCTTGCGGAGCGACTGCTGCGCGTCTATGAAGACGCCGTGTTAATCCCCTATGCGCTGGAATTGTCGGGCTACGTGATCACGCTGTTCGACCCCGTGCTGCACCGGCCGCTCGCCGTGCAGCCGGACGATCTGGACGCGCGCTGGGTCCTGTGCCATCGCCCTTCGGTGACCGTTGGCGGCGAGCTGGTCTCCGAAATGTTGGAGTTGCAATCCGATGCTTCGTCGGGCGTTTACGCCGCCCCACTGCAGATGAAGGCCAACAACGGCATATTCGTCATCGACGATTTCGGCCGTCAAGTGATTTCGCCGCGCGACCTGCTCAACCGCTGGATCGTGCCCCTGGACCGCCGGGTGGACTACCTCACCCTGCACCACGGGCAAAAACTGTGCATCCCCTTCGCGGTGATGGTGGTCTTCGCCACCAACCTGGAGCCGTCGGATCTGGCCGACGAGGCGTTCCTGCGGCGCATACCCAACAAGATCTACGTCGAGCCGGTGACCAGGGAGTCCTTCCAAAAAATTCTCGTGCGCGTGCTCGACGAACGCCGGCTATCCTGCGAACCGCCAGCCGCCGCTTATATGGTTGAGTTGTGCCTACGCCGTGGCGATGCCCTCAAAGCCTGCTACCCCGGAGACCTTTGCGATATCCTGATGTGGCGCAGCCAGTATGCAGGCCGCGCGCCGGAAGTCACCTGCGCCGAGCTGGACCGTGCCGCCGATCAATACTTCACGCGCGTGCAAGGTTAATTGGGCAAGCCGGCGTTTCGCGATACGATGTGGCTGACAATCGATGAGCGCACGTATCGGAGTATTCAGCATCGGACTGGCAGCCTACTGGTCCCAGTTCCCCAGCCTGAAAGAGCGCCTGGAAGGTTATCGGCAATGTGTGGAGGGGCGCGTCCAGGCTTTTGGCGGCACAGTGGTTTCCGCCGGACTGGTCGACACGCCTGCTGGAGCGCGCACCGCCGGACAACTCTTCCTGCGTGAGGATGTGGATCTGATTCTGTGCCACGTGGCCACCTACGCTCCGTCGTCGCAGGTGCTGCCCGTGGTGCAGAAGGCGCGGGCTCCGGTGCTGGTGCTCAATCTGCAACCATGCGCGGCGCTCGATTATGAAACGGTGGATACAGC
>JBEKTJ010000001.1:0-150698 GCA_049516155.1 Bryobacteraceae bacterium | reverse complement strand
AAGCCGCGCTTCAAGAGACTCCAGAAGTTTTCCATCGTGTTCGTGTGGACATTCCCGTTGACGTACTCGACAGCATGGTTTATGACCGAATGTTGAAAGTCGCCCTCCAGCGTCTCGTATGATTTCAGTTCATCGCTGAAAATCGCGGACCCGGCCTGAACGTTCTCTTTGATGATTGGTTCAAGGTCTTTACGTTTGCGAGTATCCACTGTAACCGTCCGGACCTCTCCGCCCCGCTCGACCATACCGAAGGCTATCGCTTTGTCGCTCGGTCCACGGCCATGGATCTTTTTCGCTTTCCGGCCAGCGTGCATATTGCGCGCTTTGCCACCGATGAAGGTTTCGTCCACCTCGACTTCGCCGGAGAGCTTCGCAAAGGTCCCCGTTCGCATGGCGTCCCGAATCCGATGCAGCATGAACCACGCGGATTTCTGAGTGATGCCAATGCCCCGCGCGATCTCATATGAGGAGACGCCGTTCTTGTCGTTGGCAATCATCCACATCGCGCAGAGCCATTTGTCCAGACCAAGCGGACTGTCCTCAAAGATGGACCCGACCTTAACCGAGTACTGCTTTTTGCAGTCCAGACATTTCCACATAAGACGGGTCGTGAGGAACGAAGACCGCTTGGACTGGCAGCGCGGGCATTCCGGCCCGTCCTCCCAGCGAATCCGGGCCATGAAGGCTACGCAGACAGCCGGTTCGGCAAAGTGCTTGATGGCTTCCATCAGGGTAGTTGGGACTTGTATCGCGTCCATGGATCAATGGTACCCCAAAGCGCTGGGTGAGTCAAGTAATTTTTGGCCCAACTTAACGCCGCGGATGTCAAGGATGCGACGGCCAGCATTAGAGCCCTGGTTGCAAGTGGCGCCGACGATGCCAAGCTCACAAAGGTGGTAACAGACAAATGGGATGCCCTCATCTCCGGCTGGCCTGCAGACGACAGCAAGATCGTCGATTCTCTCAAGCAATTCCTGCAACCCGCCAACGCCTACATGGCGGCGCGGGATTTAGCCGTCAATAAAATCCGTCAAACTCAAGCGTCCGCTCACCTCGAATACAGCTACGCGCGCCCCAATAATCAGCCTCGAGTCTCCACGGCGCGCTTGATATACACGCTGCACCCCGGCACGCTGGCCGCCGACACGTCTTCCACGAAGTCCTCCGGCGGGCAAAACAAGAACGCTGCGGCAACCGGCGCGAAGCCGAACACAAATACGAAGCCGAACGCGGATAAGAAATCGAAGACGAACGATTCCGCCATCACGTTTAATTTCGCCGCCGACATACTATCAGTATCAGAATCAACTTGGCTCCGAACACCAATATCGTGTTGCCAGGTTCGGCCGCAACTCCGCTGGCTCCCAAGGGCAACATGGTGGTTGCGCAGGCCATGGCGACCTTCGGCTTGAAAAGCGGCTTCCGCATTCCCGTAGGCATCACTTGGTCCAATCGTACGGACCTTATCAAGTTCAATGAAGTTCGCGGCCACGTCGGCTTCAATTTCGACTGGAGCAGCCTGCTTCTTTCCGGCCAGTCAAAGGCGGCGAATCCTTCGGTCACGCAGCCATAAATGGGGGCGTGAGCGTCAGCGGCGGAACGCTGTGCCAAACCCGTCGCCAAATGCAATCGGGTAGCGTGGATGGACATACCCCGACGGTTCGCGCACACTGGCAGCAAGGCTAATTTGGAGAACCCGGCCCATGCACCTGACGAATGATCTGTCGGAGCAGAATGCCGCCGCCCTTTAAGCCCAGGCGCGCGGCGCCCGTACGTCGGTCGGGCTCTCTCGCGCGGGAGGCCGCACGCATATTCTGGCAGGCGTCTCGCAGCGATTGACGGTTCCCCCATGGGAACCCTCCTGGGATTCGTCTGCCGGAACCCGCCGCAGGCTCGCCAACCATCTTCGAGTGCCCCGCAGTCGTTTTATCCCGGCCCGGACAGGAACGCGATCCCCCAGCAGAGACGACACCGTATTGTTGGGCACGGCTCTGAAATTAAGTAGAATTAGCCGTTTATCATTTCCAATCGCGAGACGGAGGGAAATCGCCGCGAAAAATGCGACTCTCCAGGCAATGGCGTCTCTGCCAGTTTCGATGCCGTTCACTTCCTTGCGTCCCGCTTCGTAGACTGTCATAGTATAGGGTTCACGGGGCGACTGTGAGTAGCCGAAAAACGCTCGACAAGCCACGGGGCCTGCAGGATGCGCCAGGTCGACTCGATGTACTCGCCCGTTCGCACCGGCGGCAGGTCGAGGGGGTTCTGAAACGACTCGTCCGCAGCTATCATCCCCTCATGCTGGCCGAGCTCGAATACTCGAAAATGGTGGAGCTCAGCACCAAAATGGTCCTGGTGGGGCGAGCCTGCACGTTAATCGGGGGCCAGCCGTTCGACGGGCGCCACATGCGGATCGCCGCATTATATGGCGCCTGCTGCTTTCTGGGCGACAGCTTTCTGGACGACTTCGGCGAGGCCGCCGCGCGCGAATACCTGGAACGCTATGAACTGCTGCTTACCAAAGGCTGGTTCGAGTTGCGCAACGACCGCGAACGGCTCTTCTACGTTATCCTGGCACGGCTGTTCAGCGAGCGCGATATGCTGGACCCGCTGCTGCGCCAGGCGGTTTTCAGTTTATTTCTCACGCAGAAACGGGATGTCGAATTGCGCGCGGCTAAGCTTCCCACGGAAAGCGGCCCGCGCCGGGCGCTGCTGCGCATGCTGCGCGAGTGTGCCCGCGACCGCAGCGGCCATGCCATTACCCTGCTGGCCCATCTGCTGGTGCCCGGCCTCCCGTTGCGCTACGCCTCTCCGATTTACCTCGCCGGATCGCTGATCATGCACATAGACGATCACGGCGACTGTCATTACGACCGTCACCACCGCCGCGTCACCTACATGAACCAGGTGCGCGACCCGGCGCGCAGGCTCGGCGAAATCTACCGCCGCGGCATCGATCGGATTGAACGGGGCCTACCGCAATCGCGGGGGCGCGAGTTGATGATCGCCTTTCTAGGCCGCTATTACCATACGCGCCTGCGTAAAAACCGGCTGGAGCGCGGCCGCGGCGGAATGTCGTGGACAGTTTATGCGTGAATTTTGGCGATTCTTGTGAGATAATCTTCTTTGCCATGGAAGCGGGAGATCTCGTCGCCATCGGATTACAGGAGTTATTTCGGCAAAGGGCTGTCGATTCGGAGCAGCCTTTGTTACGAATCGACTACCGCGCCGAGGCCGCCGCGGCGCCCCTTTATTTCGATATGGTGGGCGGCAAATTGCACCGGGCCGGCTGCCGGGCCATTCCGCGAACTTCGTTGCCGGCCCTGTATGCGGTCTGGGAACCCGGAGAAGGCCGGACCCTTGCCTGTACCCGGTGCCATCCCACTTTCCCGGAGTTGGCGGAAATGAAACGGGACTCGTCATTTGATCTACTCTACGGCCTGCTGTCCGTCGTGGATCAATTCGGCTCTGTGTTAACGGAACGCGGGCGGGAGTATCGAGATTCTACGCGCGGGCGCCAACTATCCAAGCAACTGGGCAAGGTGCTGGGCGCCCTGGATCAACCGCAGCGCGAGGCTCTTAACGCCGCACTGCAATCGCTGGACGGTATGGTGAAGGCTGTCCAGGGAGTGAACCAATCCCTCGAACGGAGGACCCGCAACGGCAGCGGCCCGCCATCCGAGGATCAGGCGCCCAAGAAACGGCCGCCCGTAAATCCTAATCAGGGGGCATGAAATGGCAGCTCAGATTTCGCTTTCCATCCGGCTCGGCCCGATGGTCTCTCTGAAGATCATGGGGCAGAGTTGCCATGAACTGGCGAAGGCGCTGGAAGGATATGACGATCTTAATGTGCGCGTCGACGCTCTATGCAGCGATCTAGCCGAGCGCATTTATCCGGAAGGCCTGGATCTTGAATCGTTGCGCGACGCCGACCCAGACGAGGGCATTGCGCCCGAAGATCCCGCAGAGAAGGAGGAGCCTTGAATTTCAAAACCATTGCTAAGCTGCGCAGCCATCCTTCGATAAACGCCTCGGTGCGTTTGGAACCCGCCAAGTTCGAAGCCGCCGTCAAAGGATCTTGCGAATGCCATGTGGGACGCATCTCAGCCTGGGTCGGCGACATCGGCATCCGGCTGGCTATCCCGTTTCAGCGCCCGCGCCGCAGGCTGCCGCTGGTGGGCACGATCGGCGGCTTCCGCTTAGGGGTCAATCCCTTCGATATCCGCGTTACGGGTATGGGCTTGGATGTTACCGGGACAGTGCATGGACTGACCGCCGCAGGTGAAGCGCACGTCTCCTGCGAGACCGACATCGAAGCGGAAGGGAAGCTGCCCGTTAAAGTCGGGCGCATCCACGTGGATTTGGACGAAGAAGAAAACGGAGGGTAAACCATGCACAACTGCCGGCAGTTCGTTTGCCAGCACCGCATCGAGGTGGAGGTCTACCCGGCCCTGGCGGAAGTCTGCTTTCGCGACGAGCGATTCGCGCAACCCGAAGAAGCCATCGTGCAGTTTCAGGCGTCGGTGTACAACGCGCCGTCCAGCCGGGTCGTCTGGAAGGTGGTGGACGTGAATGGCCAGCCGGGCGCCGGCACGATTGACAACGCGGGACTGTACGTTTCACCACTTAAGGGAACGCTGCCCTTCGGGCTCACCGATATCGTGGTGGCCACCTCGGTCGACGATCCGTTCCGGCAGGCGTACGCACGGGTGGCCATCGTAGGATTGGGCCCGGAGCCGCAGCCGGCGCCGCGCCTGGAAGTGTATCCGCATCGCGTCTACCTTTATTATCCGGCGGGCGCGGACAACAACTACATTGATGCGAGCCACAATATGCAACTCTTTCAAGCGCTTGTACAGCATGCAGACCCGGCGCTGGTCACCTGGACGCCGGGGGGATCCACGGGACCGGAGTTTCTTTATCAGGTCGCGGGCTCCGGCGCGCAGACGACACTGGCGGTAACCGCCACCCTGCCGGGCGGCGCGAGCGATTCGGCCACCGTCACTTTGCTCAACTATAACTGGCCGGGGATAGTCTAGAAAGGAGCGAACGCCTATGGGCGATATCACCATAACCAGCGATTCCAGCCTAACGATAGAAGAAGGCTCGCATATTGAACTGGATAACGGCTCAACTGTACAGGTAACAGGCACTCCGGCCGCTCCGTTCTACATCCAGCAGTTACAGAACATCGCGCCCATTGCGGCGCACATCAAGGAACTGAACAACATTGAGCCGCTTTCCGTCGAATCGCTTTTCGTCACGCAGGTTCGCAACGTGGAGCCGCTCCGCATCGACAAATTCAATGTGACCAACCTGCCATTGGTCAACCTGGCGTTGCGCCAGGTGCCTCCGGTGGAACTGAACGTGAGACGCCTGCCAGCGGTCTCCATCGGTACACACCAGGTCTTTGAAATGCCATCCCAGTACACCGTGCGGGCGCGTTTGCTGGGATTTGAGATACTGCGGATCCAGTTGTGCGGTAAGACGCGCATCGCCGCCACCGAGACATTCCGGCGGGAACAGGAACGCACTGGCAATCGAAGTTTCCCCGTGGTGGCCACCGCCGGAAACCCGGCGATTCCTTCCACGCTGAAGGAGGTGGGCGGAAGCTATACCGGTTGCGCACCCCGCTGCCCGAAAGGTAGCGGAGGGTTGCGCGCCGGGCACCCACATGGCTTCCCGTTGCGCGGAGGGAAACCATGAGTTACTATCACGCACCAGGCAGCCGGCGCCAAGCCCCGCAAAGCTACGGCGTAACCACGATGGCGGGAAACCTGCTGCAACTGGCTTATAGCATGGTGTGGGCCGGGGCTCGCCAGGGACGGGCGCTTTTGGAGCGCGCCATCTGGATGGACCACTCACCGGGTTGCCCCAGAGGCGGCGGCCAGGGCTGTGGCTGCCACGACTGCGGCTGCCACGTCGAATGCCTGCCGCCAGTGTATACGGGCTGCTGCCGTACGGGTAACGGAGGACATTGGTGAGCGCGGACGCCGAACAACAGAACGTCAACGGAGCACCGGCCCAGCCATCGGAACCGCCAGGAGCGGGAGCGCAGATGAGCGCGCTGGTCTCAAAGCTGCTCCAACTTGCCGACGCCGGGGTTGGCCTTGGGATCAATGTGATCTCGCTCATTAATTCGTACACGCAACACCAGGCCAGGCAGGAACCGCCGCAGGAAGCGCACCAGCCGGCGCCCGGGCCGGCGCCCGCGGCGCCCGCGCCGAATGCCTCTGCCGAGCACAGCTACTGCATCATCAACCGGACGCCGCTCCATCCGGGCAGCGCCGTCCGCGTATCGTTTTCCATCAGCAACGAACAGCCCGATGCGGTCCGTCGGCTGCGCGTTTCCGTTCTCGCTTTCACCGGCGCGACTAGCGGCGCCGCTCTCCCGGCCAACTTCAGCGTGGACACGCCGGAACGCGAGGTGGGGCCTATGGATTTCGAGCGGTTTGTTCTGTGCGGGTCGATCCCGGACGATGCGCCGCCCGATTCCTATGCGGGTTGGGTTCAGGTGGATGGCGATGAGCAAATGCGCATCCCGGTGATGCTGCTGGTATCGCCGGCGGGGTAACGGGAGGAACGGTGGAACAGCTCTTCGACGCAATCGTGGTGGGCGGCGGACCTGGCGGCAGCAGTGTCGCCGCGCTGCTCGCCCGCGCCGGCGCATCCACCCTGGTTCTGGACAAGGCGAAGTTCCCGCGCGACAAGGTCTGCGGGGACGGCCTGACGCCGCGCGCGCTTTACTGGCTGCAAGAGTTGGGCTGTGTGGACGAGGTACTCGACGCCACCCGCTCCTACATCACATCGGCCGACCTATTCATCAACGGCCGCCCCGCCCTTACCGGCGCCTTTCCGGCTACCGGCCCCTATCCGGGCTTCTGCATCCTGCTGGAGCGCAAGGTGCTGGATCACATCATGATCCGCCACGCGGTGGCCGCCGGCGCGAATCTGCGTACCGCATGCACCGTACGCGACGTGCGCGCTACGCCGGATGGCGCCGTGGTGACAGCTCTCGCGGAGGGCGTCCCGGTCTCGTTCCGCGGACGGGTTGTGATTGGCGCGGACGGCGCCAATTCCATGGTTTCGCGCGCTTTGGGCAATCGGATCATGGAAGGCGTCACTGCTGTTTCGATGCGCGGTTACTTCGAAAATGTAAGCATCACCGGGTCCCACATTCAAGTCCACTTCGACGAGCCTTACTTTCCGGGCTACGGCTGGCTGTTCGCAGACGATCAGGGCCGCGCCAATATTGGTGTGGGTCTAGCCGTCGACCAGATGTTTCCGTTGCGCGGCAGCCTGCATGAGATTTATGAGAGGTTTGTGGAGCAATCCCTGGCCAAACCGCTGCAAAATGCCCGCGCCGTCGGCAAGCCGCGGGGCGGATGGTCTTCCTTCTACCGTCCCGGCAAGATGCTCGCCGATGCCGTCATACTCATCGGCGACGCCGCGAATCTGGGCGATCCTATCAGCGGCGGCGGCATCCATATGGCGATGGAAAGCGCGCATGTCGCCGCTCCAGTCATTCTCCAGGCGTTGCGCGAAAACGATCTCTCGGCGGCATCGCTGGCGCGTTATGAAACGGCGTGGAACCGGCGCAATGAGATCGACTGGAAGATCGGAGAATTATTTCTAACCATCGCCAAAAATCCGCATTTGCGCGAATTGTGGCTCTACGTGCTGAACGTGATCGCTGGGATTGCCCGCTCCGATCCGCGTTTTCAGGAGTTTGTGGGCGGAATTTTCAGCGGGGCTTCGCAGGCGCGCAGCGCATTCGACCCAAAAATCTGGTTTGAGGTGGCGCCGCTCGATCCCAAGATCTGGATCGATGCCCTAATCCCTTCCGGATCCCTCAAATTCTCCGCGCTGGTTCCGGAAACGCTGGAAGGCGTCCGGCTCATGCTGCAGGCCTTGCGCGGCGTAATTACCAGTCCGGGGGCCACCTGGGAATGGGGCGGCGAAATTTTTGTCAAAACCGCCGAGCTTGCGGTATGCTATATAAGAAATGAGCTTTCCGCGGTGGAAACTGCGGCGGCCCACCCGGAGGCATAGATGGCAATTAGCATTCTCGGCCCCTTTAATGACGTAATTAACAAGACTTCCGGCGAGATTGTAGACGCTAAGCTCTTCTCCAAACTCGCCTCGGTGCTTAACACCTTTGTCAGTTCAACATTCGACGCAGCGGATTCCGTGCTGGTCAGCGTGCGCGACCTGACGAAGCCCAACCCTCCGGCGACGCCGGCCTCCAAGGAAGCGCCTTAGCGGCTTGCCGGGTGGAAAGGAGGAACCACATGTGGTCTTATCGCGGGTTTAGTACTTACTCTTCCTGTTGTTCGCAACCTTCGTACGGTCCGTCCGCTCCTTTTCCGTGGTGGTTATGGTACCCCGCCTGGCAGGCGCAGTGGAACTGGCCTCAACCGCAGCCGTGTCCCCCTGCGTATGTGCCGCAGGAACTCACCGCCGACGCTACCACTACAACTGCGAATGCCCTCGTAGGCGGCTCCGAACCGGCGAATCTTTCGCTTGAATACGATGCCGGTTCGGGCGCTTCTCCGGCTATTACAGTGACCATCACCGATTCTTCCGGAACCGCAACTTGGAATTTGACCGGTTTCCCGACTGGCTTTCACGTAAAACGAGAATTTGCGCGGGTGGATCCCGGAGCCCAACTGACGCTGGCGGTTACCAGTGCTACAGCCCACCTGCGGTGGTTCGAATTCGTATCCTGATTAAGGAGGATGTGCAATGACTGCAGCTTATTCACCGAGTCACCATCCCGGTTGCGGTTGTGGATGCCACAACTGGGGCCCGCCCATGCGCATGTGCCGCCGTGAGCCACGGGAACTCCTCTTGGAGGCCACCAAGCAGGTTGATAAACAGGCTCCGGGGAACGGGCTCGCCGCCGGCGCCACGGTCAACCTTGGAGTAGTAACCGAAGACGATACGACAGGCACCGGTCGAGCGATCATCGGCGGGGGATGTTGCGTCAGCCTGTCCGTTGAGTACATGCCATCCACCCTCTCGCTGTCCAGCACGCAGACTGCGGTCGTAATCGTGGTTGTCGAGGACAGTGCGGGAACCATCCTGGCTTGGGAGCGCCAGTTTAAGGAAGGCTATCATGTCCAGGAATGCATCATCACAACGAATCCCGGAGCCATTCTGGGGGTGGGGGTAAAGAACGCCATCGCGCGCGTGCGGTGGTGCGAAGTATTTAGCTGCTGAACAGGAGGCGACATGGCGGATGCAATCACGGGGAGTACAAGCGCCGGCGGACCTTCCGCGCAGGCGGGTGTGCAGGCAGGCCAGAGGGCCAAGCAGGCATTTGAAGACTGGCGGCAGCGAATGGCCGCCCCGTCTCCTTTCCCGCCCGGCGGGCCACCGTTTGGCGGTTTTGGCATGCCTCCGTCATTCGGCTTTCCACCGGGAGTTGGGGTAGCGCCACCCGCTACTCCAAGCCAGACTGCCACCTCCGGTTCGCTCTTCAACAGCCTGAGCACGATGCTGCGGCTGGCGGTGGACCTGATCAACGCCAATCTACAGGGCATGCTGGCGAGCAGCGCGCCGCAGGGCGGCGGATACGGACAAGGCGGCGGTTGCGGATCGGGGTGCGGCTGTGGACCTGAGTGCGTGGATTGCTGCCAGCATTTTGGGGCATCGTGCGGCGGCTGCCACCCTTCGGTGAACAACTGCTGCTGACCCCGCAGGGCCGGCGCCGGCTAATGCCCGTCGTCAGGGCACGCTGGCTGGGAAACAAATACCCTTACTTCATAAGGCCGTAAGGACAGACGGGCACGGCAGTCTTCGATAACCGGTATTTCCGAACCGTTGCCACCCACCTCCACGAGCCCTAGCCGGCCATCCCACGGCCAGTCGATCTCGACGGAACAGTAGTCGCGCCGGCCGCAATTGGCAACCACAACTACCTGCCCGGCGCTTCCCAGCGGCTTTCCGCCCGTTCTGCAGAAAGCGAATAGCCGGTCCCCGTCGGGCGCGTCGAAGGCCGGATGAAATCCGGCGTTAGCCGTTCCACTACTGAATCCGAAGAACTCCACTTCGTTCCGGTGGAGGGCGGGATTCCCGGTGCGCATGCGGATAAGCTCCCGAATTTGTTTCCGGGCTTCTCCCAGCTCTTCGCCGGCAAGAAACATGGGAATACCGGCCGCAGAAAGCGTTAACGCGAACGTGCTTCGCACCATCTCTTGCGCAAACGACTCCGGAAGGCCCTCGCGACGCAGCCGGCCCGTGTAATACGGAAGGAGGCGCAGATCCTCGTCTGGCGGCGCATCGTGCGAGGTGCAGTAGGTAACGCGATTGGCCATGTCGGGGAAGAACCGGTGTTCGCGTTCATGTTCCGCGAAGAGGTCGGGGCGGCCAGCCGTGAGCAGCCGCTTGACGCGATCCCGGCGCGGAGGTTCGCCGCGTCCATTCGGCATCGAGTCCGACACGAGCTGGCGCACTTCGTCGCGGAAGTTAAAATCCCAGATCGCATCCACAACAGGCTTGCCTCGATACCCGGCGCGGGTGGCAACCTGCGCCCTCCGCCCGGAATCCTCGGCGATCACGAGGAACGGACGGCTGCCCCCGAAAAGGCGGTGGTGGACCGCGTGCGCGCGCTCGGTGAACGTCTGGATGAATTCGTAGTTGTCGATGCCCTTGAATTCATCCAGCCGGAAGCCGTCCACGTGATATTCGGTAATAAAGAAGCTAGCTACGTCGTACTGCAGGTTGCGCGCGTGAAATACGCCGCCGCGCGGCGTACGATAGCGAAGAATGTCGCCGCCCCATGCGGGCCTTGGGTTGCCTTTCGAGTCGGGTTCCTCGCTTCCATCCCGGAGAAAGAACCAGTCGAATGCGAGGTCGCGCAGGGGGCATTCGCGGGCGTGATTCATCACCAGGTCCATAATTACGCGGAGACCCCTTTGGTGGCACTTCTTGATGAAGCTGCGCACGAGAAGAGGCGTGCCGATAGAGCGGTCGGGCGCGAAGAAAAAGCGGGTGCCGTAACCCCCGTTGCGGGCGTCGGGAGAGTCCTGAATCGGAAGCATCTGAATGCAGTTCACTTGCGATGCCGCGATGGTTTCTTCCAGGCGCCGGTCCATGGTCCGATCAAGCGCCTCATCGAGCGATGCGCGGCGATCGCCGGTTTGGGCTCGGCGCATGGGCAACTCGCAGATCGCCAATTCGTTGTCATTCGGCAGGCCCGTTCCGGACAGTTCGCCTTCCCACGAGAATGCGGGCCGCACCCGCTCGCCGTGGTGCATATGCAACACCGGGCGAACGGCGCCCCGATCGGTCAGTTCTTCGGCATATGGATCGGCAACTACGCGGTGAGTACTCCCGCGTTCCACCACGAACTCATACTCGTAGGCCCCGTCCGCGAGATGCAGCGCGCGCAAGTCGATGTCCCACCAACCGCCATCGCGGGGACCCGCCAAGGGTGCTTGCCACCATGCACGCGGGCGAATCCCGCGCGCCGGCGGGAGCAACGACAGACGCAACTCGACGCCGCACGCTTCTGGCGCCGGGACGGATAGCAGACTGAGCGAAACTTTGTCCACGGAGGAATCGACTGAATTAGCCGCGTCCGCGAACTTTGCAGACGATTAAGCCGGCCAATCGTTTCAGTCTAGCAAGTGAAACGGGGGGTCCCGCTGCGGGCCCCTTTCATGTAACGAAAAGCGCCACCGCTGCCGCACTCATGAGCGCCGCGCAGATCCATCCTAGTATCTTTGCTCCGCGGGAATTCGTACGCACTCCCATTACTTTCGGATCGCTCGTAAGCAACACTACCAAGATTACCAGGGGCGGCGCAAGCACACCATTCACGACGGCGGACCAGAAGAGCATCTTGACCGCGTTCAGCCCCGCGAAATCGAGGGCCAGCCCCACCAGCATGGCGCCCGCGATCACCATGTAGAATTGCGGCGCGCGGCGCGGGGTCCGGCTGAGCGAGTCTCCCTTCCAGGAGGCGGCTTCCGCGATGGCATATGCGCACGATCCCGCCAGCACGGGGACGCCTAAGATGCCGGTTCCGATCAATCCCAGTGTGAACAGCCAGTACGCGCCCTGGCCTGCCAAAGGACGCAATGCTTCCGATGCCTGCCTCGCGGTCTCGATATTCCGCGCGCCATGCGCGTGCAGCGTGGCCGCGGTGGTGAGAATGATAAAGTACATGACCAAGTTAGAAAAGAACATGCCCGTGAGCACGTCTTCCTTCGCCACGGTCAATTCCAGATCGGTAGAGCCGTGGCGCGCAGCCACGGTGTTCTTCCCGCGCTTCCGGTCTTCCTCGACCTCTTGGGATGCCTGCCAGAAAAACAGGTACGGAGAGATAGTGGTCCCCAGAATCCCGACCAGCACGGCCATGTACGATCGCGTCCACGCCATATGCGGCAGGAAGGTTCCGCGGAAGACGCCGGCCCAGTTCGGCCGCGCCAGGAAGGCTGTGATGACGTACGCGAACAACACCAGCGTGAGCCACTTGAAGATGCGGGCGATGAGACGGTAGGATGTCCGGAGCAACAGGCCGCCGATTAGCAATGCAAAGAAAGGCGTACCGTAATAGGCCGGGATGCCGGTTACCATGCGCAGGGCGTCGGCCATGCCACCCAGATCCGCGCCGATATTAAATACGTTGGCGACAATCAACAGCAGACAGGCGGGCCATAACACCCATCGTGGATACCGTAACCGGATGGCGCCCCCAAGGCCTCTCCCGGTTACCATGCCGATCCGGGCGCACATGAGTTGCACCGCGGCCATCAACGGAAAAGAGACAAGGGCCGTCCACAGAAAGGAATATCCGAAGGCCGCGCCCGCCACGGAATAAGTCGAGATCCCGGACGGATCGTCGTCGGCCGCGCCCGTAATCAGCCCGGGACCGAGATTGGCAAAGAACCGCGGCACAACGCCGCGCTGTGGCGGCCGATCCGTGGCGCCGGCGGGAGTCAGAATGTCGCGCCCCTCGTTGAACTATAGCCTCGGGCGGCCGGCATATCCCGTCGTTCCACCAACAGTCAGCTCCTGCGCGATTTACGGCGCAGAAGTCCGAGGCACAACAATCCGGATCCCAACAAGGCCATGGTGATCGGCTCCGGAACACTTCCGGGCTCAAAGCTTTGGGTGAACTCACTGAGCTGGCCGTCTGCGCCGGTCATGATGTCCTTGAAAATATAGACCGGAGAAGTGGTGGTGAAGGGAGTTGAGAAAACGGGCTGATCGGCTTCGCCAGAGGCAACCGTGATTTGGCCCAACGGCGTTTCAGAGACAGTGCCAGCGGAATTGGTGCACAAGCCTGCCAAGGCGCCCGAAGTGACGATGGGGTTGGCGCAAGCGCGTTCAGTGACACTCGCATTGTTGCCGCCAATCGACATATCGATCTGGCTGACACCCCCGCTCACTTCGAAAAGGAATTGCTCGTCTTCATTCGCTCCCAAGTTGGGATTGAAGTTGAGGTAGACGGCGCCCGTCACCGAATCGTAATCCGATCCGGCGAGGACGTCGATAAGACCAGAAGCGCCCCCAGTGGCGTTTGGCACATCGAAATTGGAAAATGTCAGAGTCCCGCAAGTAATCACCGTAGTGCTCACCACCGGGTCGTCGACACCCGAATTCGCGCCACTAACTGTGCACGGTAACAGCGACGCGTTCGCGGCACTTAGTGACAATACTAACAGTCCGAACAACACCACTGAGCTATTCATCACAAAACACTTCTTCATTGTTTTGCCTCCGGGTCCTCCTAATGCACGGCGCTGCCCAAACAAGAAATTCAAGACTTACGGGACCGCGCGGGTCTGCGTTGGTATGGCTGCCCACACTCAGGCCAAAGGGCCGTGCACAACCTGCACCGGGGGATGTGAAAATTGCCGATCCGCAGCGGCAGGCAAGTCTTGCGAGATCCGCACGGGAACTCTGTCCTGTGGCGGAGCGGCACAAGCGCCGGAACAGCCCGGCAGGCGTTGGAATTATGATACGAGGAAGCCCTGCCGGAAACCAAAGCACCGGCAGCCGCGTCTTGTCTGCTATAGTTTAGCTGGGGAATTGGTATGTCTATGAAATCCTGGAACATAATTCCAGCTCTGCCAGTAGCCTTGGCAGGGCTGTTCGCGCTAGCCGCCCTGACCTACGCACAGGACCAAGCGGGCCCCGAGAAGGATGTGGACCAAACCGTGGCGAAGCCGCGCAAGTCTACGGACGATTCCGACGCGGCTGCCCCCATCCCGTCGAAGCTGAGCAAGAAAGCCCAGCCGGACATCCCGGAGAACCTGCCCAGCTTCAAAAGCGACGTGAATGTCGTGAGCGTTGACGTGGCCGTCCTGGATAACCACGGCCACTTCATTCCCAATATTCCACGCGCCAGTTTCCGCGTCCTGGAAGACAACGTTCCGCAACAGATCAAATCCTTTGGCAAGAGTACCGCTCCCATGACGGTGTGTCTGCTGGTGGAGTTCAGCGCCAAATTCCAGTGGTACGGGTCGCAAACGTGGTATCAAACGCTGTCCGCGGCGTATGGTTTCGTGCAGACGCTCAAACCCGACGATTACGTGGCGTTGATCGCTTACGACTTCAAGGAGGAAATCCTCTCGGACTTTACCACCGACAAGCGCAAGACGTATGAAGCTATGCAGCGCCTGCGCATTCCGGGTTTCTCGGAAGCCAACCTGTTCGACGCGCTGGCGGATACCGAAGACCGCATGTCCAAGATCGAGGGCCGCAAGGCCATCGTGTTGCTCTCCTCGGGCATCGATACGTTCAGCAAGCTGACCTACGATAAGGCGCGCAAGATTATTCAGGATTCGGGTGTTCCGGTCTACGCCATCGGGCTGATGCAAGCGTTGCGCATCATGAGTCCCAGGGGAGACAATATCGGTTTTCTGCAGGCCGACAACCAGATGAACACGTTTGCCAGAGAAACTGGCGGCCAGGCTTTTTTCCCGCGGTTTTATGGCGAGTTTCCATCGATTTTCGGCAGCATCCAGGACTCCCTTCGGAATCAGTACTCCATCGGCTATGAACCCGCGAACAAAGCGCGGGACGGCAAATTCCGCAAAATCAAAGTGGAACTGGTGAACCCCGCGACCAACGAGCCGCTGCGGGTGGTGGACGAGAAGGGCAAGCCCATCAAATATCAGATTGTGGCGAAGAACGGCTACACCGCGCCGCGCGAAGTTGAATAGCGCAAGCATTTTGTCAAGCACTCCATCTCGCCTCTTTACAACCTGATGCAAAAGTGTTGACAGTTGAGTTACCCGTCTGGTAACCTCGCCTGCGTTAGCATGAGACAAGCTTCTGCTCCACCCCCTGCAAAAATTGCCGAAATCCTGCTGGTCGACGACAATCGCCAAGGTTTGATCGCACGCAAGTCGCTGCTCCAGGAGTTGGGCTACAACATCTCCACGGCTACCGGCGGAGAGGAGGCGCTGGAACTTTTTTCCAAGCAGAACTTCGACGTGGTTGTCACGGATTTCAAAATGCCGCGCATGGATGGGCTGGAGTTGATCAAGCGGATTCGCGGTGCGCACACCGGCGTACGCATCATCTTGCTCTCCGGATTTGTGGAACCGCTGGGTTTGACTGAGCAGTCCACCGGCGCGGATGTGGTAATCGTCAAGAGCGCCGGCGAAGTCGGCCAGTTGACGCGTGCGGTGAAGAGGCTGCTCAGCCAACCGCCCGCGCGGAAGCCGGCGGGTTCAGCGGAAGCGCCGGCGCGAGTGAAGGCGCGCGCTAAGTAGGTGCAGTGGAGCAGGCCTCCGGGGCTGCCCCGCCGTGCGAATATCGGTAGATGGTTTTTAAGACCCTCCCCGTAATTCTGCTGTTGACTTCGCTTGGCGTAGCGCAGCCGGCCGCGCCGATCTATTACACCGTACGGATCCCCGCTCCCCAGACCCACTACGTGGAAGTGGAGGCGCGCGTCCCCACCGGCGCACAGCCGCACGTCGAGCTCATGATGGCCGTGTGGACGCCGTACGTTATCCGCGAGTATGCCAAGAACGTGGAAGGCGTGACGGCGCGCACGGGCGACGGACGCCCGTTGGCCATTGAAAAGTCGCGCAAGAACCGCTGGCGGATCGAAACCGGCGGCGCCGATCCAGTGATTGTGTCGTACAGGGTCTATTGCCATGTGATGGGCGTGCAGGATAACTGGGTGGACGACGAGTTCGCGCTGCTTAACGGCGCGCCCACATTTCTGACGCTGACGGACCATGCCGCGCGCCCGCATGACGTCCAACTGATTCTGCCGCCCGCCTGGAAGACGACCGCCACCGGGATGCCGCAAGTCCCCGGCGAGGCGCACCATTACCGCGCGCCCGATTACGAAACGCTGGTGGACTCGCCCATCGTGGCGGGCAATCCCGAGGTGCATGAGTTCGACGTGGAAGGCAAGCCGCATTATCTGGTGGATGTGGGCGAGGATGGCGTTTTCGATGGCGCGCGGGCGGCCCAGGATCTGGCGCGCATCGTGCGCGAAGACGCGCGCATGTGGGGCGGCCTACCCTACGACAAATATCTTTTTCTCAACATGCTGACCGGCGAGGGCGGCGGCATGGAGCATAGCAATTCCACGGCCCTTATGTCGGACCGTTGGGGTACGCGCACGCGCCGGAATTACCTGCGTTGGCTGGACTTGGCCAGCCACGAGTTGTTCCACGCCTGGAACGTGAAGCGGCTGCGTCCCGCGGAGTTGACCCCGGGAGAGTATGAGACAGAACCTTACACCGTCAGCCTGGGCATTGCCGAAGGCTTCACCAGCTACTACGCGCCGCTGATGGTGCGCCGCGCGGGCCTCTCGACCGAGGAAGAGCTACTTGCCAGCCTGTCGCATAACATCCGCGAGCTACAGACAACCCCGGGCCGGTTCGTGCAATCGCTGTCGCAATCTTCCTTCGATACCTGGATCAAGTTTTACCGCCCGGATGAAAACTCGGGAAACACAGCCATCAGCTATTACACCAAGGGCGCGATAGCCGGCTTTCTTCTGGATGCGCGGGTGCGCGCGGTTACCGGCGGCGCGAAATCCCTCGACGATGTGATGCGGATGGCGTTGGCGCGCAATCCGCCGGACGGCGGATATACCCCCGCGGCATTTCGCGCGGCGGCGTCGCAGGTAGCCGGCACGGATTTGAACGCGTGGTTCGCGCGGGTGTTCGACTCGACGGCCGAACTGGACTATCGGGAAGCCCTGGACTGGTTCGGGCTGCGCTTCGCCGATCCGTTTTCCACCTCGCCGAATGGGCAAGCATGGCTGGGCGCGGACACCAAAGTGGAGGACGGCCGCCTGATTGTCGAGCGCATTCCGCGCGGCACACCTGCGTACGAAGCCGGTCTGGATGCCGGCGATGAAATCGTGGGCTTCGCCGACTTCCGCGTACGCGCGGCCGATTGGGACCGGCAGCTTGCCAACTATCGCCCCGGGGACAGCCTGCCGCTGCTGCTGGCACGGCGAGGAAAGCTGACGCGGGTGACGGTGAAGCTGGGCGTAGTGCCTGTCATCGGCGCGTGGAGTTTGGAAGCGGCAACGGCTTCGGTGCATCGGACGGCGTGGGAGTGAGAGACAGAATGCGAATTCCGTCTTACTATCCTTACCGTTCGGCCGCGGCAAGAGATGCCTATCTGTCCTTTTGCGATTCGATCGATAAGCAGTGGCCGGTCGTTTCGCAGTCCAGGATGGTGTCCACCTCCTTCGGCCGCACATTCGTGCGGGTGAGCGGACCGGCCGAAGGTGAGCCGCTCGTGTTGCTGCCCGGTATGGCTTCCACTTCGCTGTTCTGGGCGCCGAACATCGAAGCTTTATCGAAGCGGCACAGAATCTACGCGGTGGATATTATCGGCGAGGTTGGGCGAAGCGTTTGTACGCGGCGCATGGCAGGCGCGACTGACTTCATGAATTGGCTCGACGAGCTATTCACCGCTCTCGATCTGGGAGAAAAGATCCATCTAGTGGGAATGTCTCAGGGCGGCTGGTTGGCCACCCAGTATGCGCTTCGCTTTGCGGGCCGCGTACGCAAGCTTGTTTTGTTGGCGCCGGCCGCGACTGTGCTGCCCATCCGGTGGGCGTTTTATTTCCGCGGGGCACTGGTTTTGACTGGCCGCCGTTATTTTGCCAAAGCAGCCGTCTACTGGCTGCTTGAAGATGTGGGGCGCAAAGATGCCGCCAGGATGGAAGCTTCGGTGGACCGGGCGCTGCTGACGTCCCGGTGTATGCAGCCGCGCCGCCGCATCGCACTCACGGTCTTGCAGGACCACGAGCTAAGAAGTTTGCGCGTGCCCACGCTCTTTTTGGTGGGTGAGCATGAGAAGATCTACTCCGCTGAGAAGGCGGTACGGCGGCTCAACAGCATCGCTCCCCGCGTAAGAACAGAAATCATTCCCGATGCGGGTCATGATTTGACCATCGCGCAACCCGAGTTAGTCAGTCGGAAGATTCTCGAGTTTCTGACTTGCCCGCCAGACGAAGCGCCTTTTTAGCGGTCGTGCTGAGGGGTAATGCCGCGAGTCTCGCGAGGGGAATCCAGCGCACGGGGGCCGCGGGACGCGCATGCGCGGCAAGGCTGCCCGCGCGCACCGTCACTCGGTAGCGATGCTGCGCGATGGTGTGCCGGAACGTGCCGATGGCCGCCAGCGCGGTGAGATCCGGCAATTGCTCGGGCGACGGTAATTCCCAGAAGCCGGCCAGCCGCCGCGAATCCGCGGTTCTCTGCCAGAGCAGAATGCGTCCACGGCGCTCGACGACGGCGACGGACAGTTCCATCTTCACCGGCTGCGTCTTGCGCAGTTTGACCGGCAACTGCTGCTGACACCCAGTCCGGTTAGCTTCGCACAACGCCGCTAGCGGGCAGACTTCACAGCGCGGCGCGCGCGGCAGGCACACGATGGCGCCCAGTTCCATGATGGCCTGGTTGAACTCGCCCGCATGCCGGCAATCCAGCACATCGAGATACTGTTGCGCCAGCTCGCGAAACCGCGTGCGGGTGCGGCCGGCGCCGATATCGGACGGATCGCCGGTCAGCCGCGCGATCACGCGCATGACATTTCCATCCACTACGGCGTAGGGTAGCCCGAAAGCGATGCTGGCAATTGCGGCGGCGGTGTAATCGCCCACCCCCGGCAGATCCCGGATGCCTTGGTAGCTGCCCGGAAAAACGCCTCCCATCAACCCCGCGGCTTTATGCAGATTGCGCGCGCGCGAATAATAGCCCAGGCCGCTCCAAAGCGCCAGTACCTCTTCCAAAGGAGCGGCTGCCAGGACCGGCAGACTGGGAAAGCGATCGAGGAATCTTTGGTAATAAGGGGCAACGGTCTCCGCGCGGGTCTGCTGCAACATGATTTCGGAAACCCAGATGCGGTAAGGGTCGCGGGTGCGCCGCCAGGGGAGATCGCGATGGTGCGCACCGTACCAGCGCAGCAGTCTGGCGGCCAGTGAAGGCCGAGTCATGCGAGCGTTTGCAGCCACTCGGCGATGACGTATTTGATCTGATCCGGCGCCAGGTCGAAGGCCTCGAACTCGGGGTTGAGCGGCTCAAGGCGGATGCGTTCGTGCCGCCACTCATCTTCACCGGCGGAGGATTTCCTGCTGGTGTACCGCTTGATGGTGAACCTCTCGTGTACGCCGATCAGCTCCACCAGCACGATCTTGCCCTGGCGCGAACCCACTACGGGCCCGCGGAAGATGTTCAGGCTGCCATCCGGGATGCGCGGCTCCATGGAGCGCCCCTCGACATGCGCCACAAACATTCCGTCGGTCAGGCGCAAACCTTCCGGCGCGCGCACCCAATCTTCCGGCTCGGCTTCTACTTCTTCGTCGGCGCCGAATTTGCCCGCCGCCGCGCGCAGTGTGTACAGGGGCAGGTGGGTGCGGAATGCTTCGACCGGGATGCGCTCGACATGCCGTTCGAAGATGCGATCCGCCACGCGCGAAAATGAATCCACCGCTACGATTTCCCGCTGGGAAACACGCAAAACGTGGGAGAGGGAATCCTCCCACGACTCCAACAATCGACGCGCGCCCGCGTCCCCGATCTCGGCGATTTTGTCATGGAAATCGCGCTCCAGAGCGGCCAGATATGCGGCATCTTCGGGGTTGGCCAAATCGTCCCAGTGCGCGCGCAGCCGCAAAGCGTGGCGTCCGGAGTCCGGATCGGTATCCAGCAGCAGCACCCCCACATCATGCACCGGCTGGCCCGGCAGCGCGAGTTGCAGCAGCACATACTCTCCCCGCCGCGACGCCGCCCGCGTGCTAATCGGGATTACTGGGGCCATACAATACCTTATCGTCTAAACTTGCGGGTTCGCGAAAAGAAACATTGCCGCTGTGTTGTCTTCCATCGGCGTGCATCGGCGGTTGCTTTTGGTTGCTTTTGGTCTTACGGCGCAAACGGATAATACCCGGTCCGGAAACGCACCTTGGCGGTCGGCAAACCAGGCACCTCGATCCTGATCTTGCGAAACTGCCTGGCGTCCGCCGTTCCCGTATCCGGCACGTAACGCAAAATGTACTGCGTGGTCACCTCGCCGATGATGGCGGCAATCGACCGGAAAATCCCTGTGGAGACCTCGGAAGCGTACCCGCCCGATCCTACGGTCAGCGCGTAGTTGCCATCGTCGGATGGATGCGAAAGGTATCCATCCACGTCGTGATACAGATTATTCAACGGATATTCCACTTCGCCGCCGGTCTCGCTTGCCAGACGCAGCAGATTCTCATCGCCTTCATTAGTGAACCCAAAGGATACCGTGCTCATCCCGTAGATGGTTACCAGACTGCGCTGCGCAATCTCAATGACTTCGTCCAGGCTTTTCTTGCTGGCATTATCGTGCCCGTCGCCGATCACGATGATCACCCGCCGCGGATCGTAGGGCTCGCCCTCCACAACCTGCCGGTGCATGCAGGCCATATAAATGGCATCGTACAAAGACGATCCGCCGCCGGGCTTCATCTTACGCAGCTTCTCGACCATTTGGTCGGCCTCGCTGGTAGTGTTAACCTGCAGCTCCGGCTCGTTCGAGTACGAAATCAGAAAGCCGCTGAACTTCTTATCCCCCGGCAGTACGTGCAGCACCAGGTCGATCGCCGCATCCTGATAATTCTTCCAGTGCACGCGGCTGTCGTTGCTCAGATCGAGCAGGAACCCAACCACCAGCGGCTGATTGCGATCGTGGCTGAAGAACTCGATGCGCTGCTCTTTATCCTGATCGTAGATCTTGAAGTCCTTGGCCTCCAGGTTCGAGACGAAGCGCCCCTTATAGTCGGTGACCGTCACGGGTACGATCACCTCGTTCACCTGCACCTTGATGGGTTTCGCAGGCTGCTTATTATCGGACGGTTGCTTGTCGTCGGCCAGAATCAAAGCCAGCGAGAAAAGCACCAGCGTCAAAGGAATGCGTGCCACCATAGACATTACCGTTGCTCTCTATTCTAGCAGGCAGGCGGGAGCGCCATAGCCCGCGCCAAAACGTCTTTTCGGCAAGGCCCTACCGCTGGACCCGCCCGGATCCGCCGCCGGAAAGCAACTGCTGCACCTCCTGCACGCTGAAGCGGTTGAAATCGCCTGGGATGGAGTGTTTCAGGCAACTGGCGGCCACCGCGAACTCAAGCGCCGCCTGGGGACCGTCGAGCGCCTGCAAACCATAAATCAACCCGCCCGCAAATGCATCGCCGCCGCCCACACGGTCCACGATGTGGGTGATCTCGTAATGCCGGCTCACCAGAAATGTCCGGCCATCGTTGAGGCATGCCGACCATCCGTTGTGCGAAGCGCTGTGGGATTCCCGCAAGGTCACGGCGATGGTTCTCAGGTTGGGAAACTCCGCCAGCACCTGGCCGGTAAGCGCGGCATAATGGACGGGGTCCAGTTTGCCTGCATGCACGTCCACCTGGGCGGCGATGCCCAGCGCCATCTGGCAATCTTCCTCATTGGCGACGACTACGTCCACAAAGCCCACCAGTTCCCGCATCACCTGGCTGGCGGGCTTGCCCCACTTCCAAAGGTTCTTGCGGTAGTTGAGGTCGCAGGAAACCGTGATGCCCTTCCGGCGCGCGGCGCGCACTGCCTCCAGCGCCAGGTCCGCGGCGCTTGCGCTGATGGCTGGCGTGATGCCCGTGATATGAAACCAGCCGGCGTCCTCGAACACCAAATCCCAATCCACATCGGCCGGCTTGGCCAGCGCCATGGAGCTATAGTCCCGGTCGTAGACCACCTTCGACGCCCTTTGATTCGCGCCAGTTTCGACGTAGTAGACCGGCATGCGCCCGTGCGCGCGCACAATGCGGGAGGTATCGACGCCGAAACGCCGCAGTTCACCGACCACCGCATCCGCGATGGGATGGTTGGGCGGCAGCAGCGTCACAAAACGCGCGGGCAATCCGAAGGTGGCGAGCGCCACCGCCACGTTAGCCTCGCCGCCGCCGAAGGTGGCCACGAATTGCGGCGACTGCAGAAGGCGCTCGAATCCGGGCGGCGCCAGCCGCAGCATGACCTCACCGAATGCGACTGTAGTTTTTGGCATCGAATCGACTTATTCTTTCACCGCCACAACGTCGAGGGCGAAACCGGCGTCCATCGAAGGCAGGCCCTGAAAGGGCAGCATGGTTCCCGCCGGGGGGCGCGCGCCGTCGTAGAATTCTCCGCGGATCTTGCGCACCTGCTCCGATATCCTGGACGAAAGTGGATACATGCTGGTGAAGGCCAAATGCCGCAGCGAGCCGCCCTCCTGCGAAAGCGATTTCTGCAAGCGCTCGAACGCCAGGCGCGCGTCGGCATCCTGAAAGCCGAAAGCTTCCTGGCTGCCGGTCAAAATGACTTGCGGCGCGCCGATCAGGGCAATCTGGGAAAGCTGAGAGGATTCCGCCAGTCCCTCCGGATTCAGCATGTGTATCGCCGTACCCGTGTTCCAGCGCAGCCGGGCTACGGCCTCGCACTCGGCGACCGCGCGCGCCGGCGCCCGCTGCACCTGCACGAAATTCAATGCCGCGCCGGAGTAAGTCGACTCCACTAGCCGGTGCACTTCCGCGTAGCGGTTGAGCGAGCTTAAGAAACAGGTGACCCGCGCCACGTCGCCGGGCTCGGAACCCGCCGCATTCACGGCCGTCGCCAGACGCGCCAACGATTGCTGGGCCAGCGGCAGCACGGGATCGAGCGGCTCCCCGGAGGTAGCTGCCTGCCCCGAAATATACACGAGTCCATATTGATTCACGTCCTTTTTCGCCACCGCGGTGGATTCCAACACCACTTGCGCCGCTTCGAGCGGCAACGCGCCCACCTGTACGACGCTAAGCACCGGTAAAGCCATGCGGCGCTCGGTGAAGTTTTCGCTGACCAGCTCGCGCACACGCCGCAGATCCCCGCTGCCGGCCACGAAAGCGCGCAGCTTCACTACCGCGGCCCCATTCGTCGAGCGCAGCAGCCACCTCAGCGCATCGCGCGTTTGTTGGGAAAGGAGTCCCTTGGCTGAAAGCGGCGTGACGTTGAATACCAGACGGCGCGTCTCCACCGTAAGGGCGCTGGGCGGATCTTTAGGAAGCAGCAACACCTGCGTCTCTTCCTCTTTTTTCTTCTTGCCCCAGGACGAGAGCGTTACCGCCAGCGCGGCCGCCAGCGCCAGCAGCCAGATCCTTCGCATCGCATCGACGATTGTATCACCCGGTTCGGCGAGTTCGATGGAGTTTAGTAGGTTGCCTATCGGTGCGGTAATGCCGGGGGTGGCGGAACCTTCCGGTGCGGGAAACCGTTCGGGAAAAACTTCTGGTGTATATCGGGCCAGAATTCGGCGGCGAAATTCCCCAGCGCCCAGCCAGCCACGCTGGTGCCCACGCGCGTGCCCATCACCGTCCCAGTCCGGCTGACGGAGGGGTAATAGAGATTCGAGGCGCCGATGCCCAGCGCCATGCCGAAAACTCCGGACGCGTTGAACGTCGACCGGCCGGAATCCTGCCGCGCCACCGCCATGCGGCTCAGCGAATACAGGACACGCGGCAGAAAACGGGACTGCGGCCCTCTGCGAAAATACCTCGGATCCTGATGCAAGGCGCAGGCGAGTATGGCATCGCTAAAAAGGTTCTGGGAAGTGAAATCGCCCAGCGCGGCGCCGAATCGCTTGGCATAAGCTCCGCCACCTTCGCCATACTTGGGTGTTTGGTTGTCCGCTTGCGAAAGGCCGGCGCTGAGCGCCGCCGCCGCGATGTTGAACGGATCTTTGGTCTCGTCCAGAAAGAAGAGCCATTTCTGGCGCGGCGCGAGGGGCGGCGTCTCAGGCGTTCCATTGTTAACTGTTTGATAGTTGGGGATGACGCCCAGGATGCGGTCGTGGTTCAGCCCATCGGAAGATTCCGTGGACGATTGGGCGGATGTCTGCGCACGGGCGCCAACGCTGACCAGCAGGCAGACGAATGTTACCGGCACGGCGATGCTCCCAATGTTCACTGGTCGGGAGGCGCACCGGCGGCGAGGAAGGTTACGCGGTGCTATGGCGTCCGGGACACGTCGCAGTGTGGAACGGCGCCGGGCCGGTGCAAGGCACGAGACCACCGTCTGCGGTGCACTTCCCACGCCTGTCATAAGCTGGGCGGCACTCGCCAATCTCCCAGGCCACCCCTGCCCGATTTGCCGGTGTGCGGCATGCACACCCTGCGCCATCCTGAAGAACATGGAAAACGAACTAGTTGCCTTATCCAACGAACTGGCCGGAGCCGTAGAGCAGGCCGGCCGCGCAGCGGTGGCCGTGAATGCCCGGCCGCGCTTCGCTTCAAGCGGCGTCACGCTGCCGGAAGACCGCACCACTTCCGCCACGTTGGGCGGGCCGGGATGCGGGCACGGATCTTGCTGCACTGAAGCGACTTTCGGCGTCGCGTAAACGAAGCCCGGTCAAGTGATCCTGGCCATCGGCCGCTCGCGCTCTCGTAGCATACGGCCAGTTTCAGATAATCCGATCTCTGGCACAGATTGCACAATGCGCCACGGAAATCCCCACCAGCCGCGCGTACTCCGCATGTCCGTACGCCCGGTATTCCCGCTCCAAGATCCCCCGCGTGGCCGGTCCGCTCAGCCGCGCGTGGGCCAGATCCACCTTCGCCAGCAGCGCCACACCCCCAGCCGTGTACACCTTGCCAAACCGCCGCCGCCGAGACGACGTCGCGCGCACCTGCCCCGTCTTGGCGTATTGCGAATCAGGCGCGTGATCTGCGGCAGCGACCTCCGCCCCAGTTTGGCCAGGTACACCCGCACCACGCCCCGCCCCTTCTTCCCCGTGTGCGGTAATGTGCTCCACCAGCAGCTTCTCTACCCGTGCGTAGATCTTCGCTTCCCCTCCCGGACGACGCACTATGCGGATGACCATTCAGCAGTATCCGCCGTCTTCAGGATCATCTCGTATTGGACAATTCTGAACGCCTTCGCTGGCGGAACATGGTGTATACTGAAACCCATCGCAAGTCAACAATGGAAATCGTGGGCTGAGGCCTTTAGTTTGCCCTCAGGCGTGCGTGCCATGCCGACGCTCTGAATCTCCGAGCGTCCAGCTACGCCAGGCGTGCCGGTATCGAGGTGTCCATGAATCCGCTAGATATTTTCAAGATAGCCAGCAAGATCGAAACGCCATTGATGCTCGCCGGGCTTGTCGTCCTCGTGCTGTTTGAGTTAATCAGGAGGAAGATCCCGGACGGGCAGGCGAAGATGTTGTTCGTGCTCGCGCTCGTGACCATCGTTTTGGCCATTGCAGCCGATCTGGTCCGCGCAAGAATCCAGCCACCGCTACGATACTGGGTTGACGGGCGCGTTTACTCGCCCCCTGCCGACCCGACGGCAGGCGTCCCGCGGGCGACGGTTTATTTTTCGACGCATGAACAGGGCGTCGTCCAGACGTGCACAGACACGTACGGGTACTTCAAATTCGAGATTCCTCCCGCATCCCTTGGAAAGACTGCTGAACTGTGGGTCGATGCGGACAAATACCAACACTCGGACCTGAGAAAGATTGACCTGACGACCTATGTCTTACCTCAGGAATTCGGCATACTCTCTGCTCCTGAGAAGGCGACCTCAAAAACAGTTGCAACCGCGGATGAGGCCCCTAAACCCACGCTGGCGACCGCATGCCTCGAAGGCGAGTGGCACGAGCAATTGGTCGGACGCCCCGATCAGGCCAATACGCTTCAGTGGCGCCTTACCATGCAGGGAACAACCCTTCGCATCTCCCGTCAGGACGACTTCGTTCACGGTGTTTTCACGCAATCCGACGGCGACTGGAAAGGCGATTTGAATTGGAACAACGGGGATACGTGGCACAACGTCGTCCTGAAGCCGTCGGCCGATTGTCATACGATTGCAACTAACCAGTCTTGGTATTACAGACGTTAGTCGCGAATGGATCGCAGGCGCCTCTGCTCAGGCAGCTGCTCGTAGCATGTGCCCGGCGGGGATGGTGCTGGTGATCAAGAACCCGGAACATCGCGGGCCTTTTCAGAAGGAGCGGCCACCTCCGGCATGCTCATCATCCTGATCTCGGCCTATCTGCGCATAATTTCTAGCCGAGGATTTCGGTGAGCGGTACGGCGATGTCGGGGTCGCTCGTGCGAAGAATTCCGTCCTCAACGGCGTGCATGCCCGTGGCACTGTGAATGAACGCCTCCCGTGTCCGTGGATCGATCACCCAGATGTAGCGAACACCGAACTTTAGGTAGTCGGCGATCTTACGTTCGATTCTGCTAGCGCGGTCCTCTGGCGAGAGGACTTCGACGCACAGGAAGGGCGGCTGGGTGAAAACCTCCTCGTCGGGTTCGGCGAGCATGGCGCAAACGTCGGGGACGCGATAACGGGTGGCGGACACTCGAATGCGCTGCTCTACTACCACGAAGAGCGACGGATAACGAGCGCCGAGCAGACGATCCAGTTTGCTCTGCGCTTTGGCATGACTTTTCTTGCCCACGTTGCGATCCTCCAGCTCGCCATCCACATAGTCGCAATCCGGATCGTAGGATGTGGACTGGTATTCCTCAAGTGAGACAAGCGTCGATGCGCCCATTTGTCCATTATGCCACGGGGCTGTTATTCGAATATTTCTGACAGCGGAACAGCGATGTCGGGATCGCTGGTGCGCAGGATGCCGTCCACTACGCGTGTTGTGATCTTTTTCGCCCACGTTGCGGTCCTCTCTAGAGTTCACCGTCCACGTAATCGCATTCCGGTTCGTAGGATGTGGCCAGGTTATTCCTCAACGGAGACAAGCGTAGCGGCAACCATGCGCTTATTATTATGCCACGGGCCGCCAGCCAATCTTCCAGGCCACTCCCTGCCCGATTTGCCGGTGTGCGGCGCGTCCGGCGTGCGCCATCCTGAAGACATGGAAAACGAACTAGTTGCCTTATCCAACGAACTGGCCGGAGCCGTAGAGCACGCCAGCCGCGCCGTGGTGGCCGTGAATGCCCGGCCGCGCTTCGCTTCAAGCGGCGTCATCTGGCGGCCCGGCATCGTCGTCACAGCCGAGCATGCCATCCGCCGCCGCGATGAAATCGGCATCACGCTGCCGGACGGCCGCACCACTTCCGCCACGCTGGCGGGCCGCGATGCCGGCACCGATCTTGCTGTGCTGAGACTGGCCGAGAAGGGCGAGCCTGCGGCTACGTTCAGCGCGGCCGAGACGCTGAAGCCCGGTCAAGTGATCCTGGCCATCGGCCGCTCGCCGGATTCCGGAGTCAACGCCACCATGGGCATCATGAGCGCGGTCGGCGGCCCTTGGCGCTCCTGGCGCGGCGGGCAAATCGATCAATATCTGCGGCTCGATCTTACCCTCTATCCGGCCAGTTCCGGTGGCGCCGTGGTGGATACCGGCGGCCGCGTACTGGGCATCTCGACCAGCGCGCTCTCGCGCATCGCCGGACTGGCGGTCCCCGTCTCCACCGTCAATCGCGTGGTCGATGAGCTGCTGCGCACCGGCCATGTCGCGCGCGGTTATCTCGGCCTAGGTCTGCATCCGGTCGCGCTGCCCGACGGCAACACCGGCCTGATTTCGCTCTCCGCCGAGCCGGATGGGCCCGCCGCGCGCGCCGGTGTGCTCATCGGCGATATTCTGGTGGCGCTCGACGGCAAGCCCGTGCGAGATACCGACGACATCCAATCCGTGCTCGACCACGAGTCCGTCGGCAAGCCTGTGGCGGCGCGCATCGTGCGCGGCGGCCAGGTCATCGAACTGAATATAACGGTTGGAGAACGGCCCCGGAGGGAAGACTGACATGCCGCGCGCCTTCGGAGAAGTTGCGGAACGATTGCGGCGCTCCACCGTCGAAGTGCGTCTGCGCGGCGCACACACTTGGGACAATGCGGGCGGCTCCGGCGTGATCGCCACGTCCGATGGCCAGATCGTCACCAACGCGCACGTGGCCCGCGGCGCCGGCGCTTCGGTCCGGCTTTGGGATGGCCGCGAGTTGCCCGCCACGCTGCTGGCGCGCGATGCACGGCGCGATCTGGCTTCGCTCCAGGTGCAAGCCACCAGCCTGCCCGCGGCCACTTTCGGCGATTCCGGTGCGTTGCGCGTAGGCGAATTGGTGATGGCCATCGGCAACCCCATGGGCTTCATCGGCGCGCTGACCACCGGTGTGGTGCATGCGCTCGGCAGCCTCTCGGGATTCGGCCGCCAAAGCTGGGTCCTGGCGGATGTGCGTCTGGCGCCCGGCAACTCGGGCGGCCCGCTGGCCGATGCATCCGGCCGCGTGATCGGCATCAACACCATGATCGTGAACGGGCTGGGTGCGGCCGTTCCCGGCAACGCCGTGACGGCTTTCCTGCGTCGCGGCGCGTCCGGCTTCTCGCTGGGCGTAACGGTGCAGCCCGTACGTTTGGAGGACCGGCGCTTCGGCTTGCTGGTGCTCAAGGTGGAACCCGGAAGTCCGGCAGCCGGAGCGCCCCTGTGGGTCGGTGATGTTCTTACCGGCGCCGAGGGACGGTCGTTCCGTTCGGTGGACGATCTGCACCAGACGCTGGATGACGCGAGCGGCCTAATCCATTTGCAATTCGTGCGTGGCGACCGCGCCGCAATGCGCGAGGTTTCGATCCGTCTGGCGCGCACAGTGGCGGAGGCGGCGTGATTCGTCTGCTGATCGCGGCGCCATCCGCGGTCATGCGCGCCGGCTTGGAGTCTGTCGGCGCGCAGGGAGCCGGCATCCAAGTGGTGGGCGCTTCCGGGCTTGCCGGATTGAGCGCGGCCATCGATCGGCATCAACCCGACGTGCTGTTGGCGGCCATCGAAGCGCATCGCGACGAGCCGCCCGAGGACCTGATCGCACTGGCCACGCGCGAGGGCGCGCCCGCCATCGTGGTGCTCGCGCCGGATCTGCAATCATCTTGGACTGGCGATGCACTGCGCTCCGGCATTCGCGCTGTGTTGCCTGGCGATCTTGGTCCGCGCGAGATTCTGGCTGCGGTGGAAGCGGCCGCCGCCGGATTGGCCGTGCTGCACCCGCAGGATATCCCCGCGCTGGTGGCCGACCGGCCGCTGCTGCCGGCGGCGCAACTGCAAACTCTCACTCCGCGCGAGATTCAGGTGCTTGCCATGCTGGCCGAAGGGCATGGCAACAAGACGATCGCTTGGAAGCTGGGTATCTCGGAACACACGGCCAAGTTCCATGTGGCGTCCATTCTGAGCAAGCTCAATGCCGGCACGCGCACTGAGGCGGTCACGCTGGGCATCCGGCGAGGGCTGATTCTGATTTGATCCGCCGGTAGCGTGTTAAGTTCAAGGGCGTGGCCAACGAATCCGCTGACCCTCGAGCACCAACCGAGCAGTGTTCGAGCCGGGGAGGAAATCGCTGGAGCGCTGGAAGGGGTTTCCGGCCCCTGAAACTTCTCCTGACTCGGCGAGCAGAGTAAACCTCACTGAATGGGTATAAGCTGGTCTGCATCTTGATGCGCCCCGCGTTCCAGAAGACGGCGGATCGAAGCGCACTCAGAAGCGTCATCGAAGTGAAAGACTCGGATCCAGGCCAGCAGTTTCCAGCAACTCGGCGGACTCATCCGCCGTCAGCAGACTCTCGCTGTGGCCCGATCCGAGCGAGTCAGCCACCATACCCCTGAGCCATGGTTCCCTCAGATCCGACCGAACTTAGCTACCGCCTCTCTTATCGACCGGAACTTCTCGATGAACGGAACCATGCTGTGCTCCGTATTATCCAACTCCTGCGCCTTCTTCAAAATCTCCGCGGCGTGTGCGCGCGGAACCACTACCACGCCATCTTCATCGGCCACGACGATATCGTTCGGATTCACGCGCGCGCCCGCGCAACTGACCGGGATATTGGCGCCCGCGAAGCGGTAATGATTGATGGACGTCGAGGGCACGACGCCCCGGCTGAATACCGGAAACTGCAGTCGCTTGATCTGCGGGAGGTCGCGCACCGACGCGTCCACCACCGCTCCGGCCAAGCCGCGGTATTTCATGGCGGTGGACATCAGCCCGCCGATGCCCGCGATATCCAGACCGTCTTCCAGCACGATGACATAAACCGAGCCGGGCGGGGCGGCGTCGATGGCGTCCAGCATTCCCTGTGAGGCGGCGGCGCCTTCGTGGTGTTCCTCCTTCTTCAACAGCACGGTGACGGCGGGTCCCGCGAACTTGGCGGTGAAGATGGGGTCCGGCGGCGCATAAGGCCAGCGTTGCGGCGGGGACGAGCGGGAATCTGCGTTTCATGGCCGGAACGTACCACATTTCGGCGGGTTGGCCGGGCGTGGTAAAGTGGTGATGTCTTCCGTTTCACCGCACGTCCCTATCGTCTAGCCCGGCCTAGGACATCGCCCTTTCACGGCGGTAACGGGGGTTCGAATCCCCCTGGGGACGCCAAATTTCGATAACTCAACGGCGTTAGTTCATCATCGTTCGCCAGGTGACGGTCTAGAGTAGGATCAATCGGGAGGCGACCGAGGAAAGCGTAGCAATGTCTTGGCTACGGTCCGCGCCGTCCGAGCGGTGTGTGGCGGTTCGTAGTGCCTCCTACGCTGACGGCTTCCGTCCGCCACGGGTAAGCTTGCTTCGGCTGAGCCGCATAGTTGGCGCTCGGATAACTTCGGGTGGCGATCTGTCGCGACATGGTAAGAGAATAGCCACCTGGCTACCGCCATTTGTGATATTGCTTACTGTGTGATAGGATGGGGGGCACTTCGTTTCAGAGGAAACAATGGGCTGGAACCTACGCCGCAGCATCAACTTCGGGCCCCTAAGGGTCAATTTCTCCAAATCGGGTGTAGGCTATTCCGTAGGGACCCGAGGACTTCGCGTAGGGAGGGATGCGGCCGGCCGAAAGTACAGTTCGATTTCGGTTCCTGGGACCGGCATTTACCGGCGAGATTATCTCCCGAACGTGCGGCCCCAGATCGCCCCGGCACCGCTTCCTCCCACGCCACCTGTGCTGCAAAGCTCACCGGTGCCCCGCCGACGCCCGGCGGCGTCGATAGGATGGGTGTTTTGTATCGGGGGAGCGGCTCTACTGTACGCCCTGATACGGGCGATCACCTAGTTCACCGGATTCATATGTCTTCTACTGAACAACTTCCCTTCGGCGCGGGCGTGGAGTTCGCGGATAATCCAGAGCCGCGCTGCCCCTGCTTGTTGCTGCTGGACACCTCGGGGTCAATGCGCGGACAACCCCTTAATGAGTTGAACGCCGGCATTCGCGTCTTCAGGGACGAGTTGAGCGCGGACTTGATGGCCTCGAAGCGAGTCGAAGTCGCCATCGTGGGCTTCGGGCCGGTCCAGGTGCTGTCCGAATTCCAGACGGTGGATACATTCAACCCACCTACTCTTGCAGCGACCGGCGACACGCCAATGGGAGCTGCGGTCGAGGAGGGCCTCGCCCTGCTCGATCAACGCAAACAAGCGTACCGGGCCAATGGTATCGCGTTCTATCGGCCCTGGATATTCCTGATCACCGACGGTGGCCCCACAGATGCCTGGATGAACGCCGCGGCGAAGGTAAAGTCCGGCGAGGCGGCGAAGCACTTCTCTTTTTTTGCGGTTGGAGTGGAGGGAGCGCGGATGGACATCCTGCGCCAGTTTGGTACCCGCGAGCCACTAAAGTTGAAGGAACTCAGGTTCCGGGACCTATTCGTCTGGCTATCGAACTCGTTAGGCTCAGTTTCGAAATCCAAGGTCGACGAAACAGTGGATCTGGTCAACCCCGCAACGCCGCAGGGCTGGGCGTCAGTGTGACATGCGGCGGCTGGAAATACGCAGCCGCTTCAGTGGTGGGCACGGCGCATCAAAAATTCCCCGATGGCGAATGCCAGGACGCGCACGCGCTTGACTACGTTCAGCGCCTGTCCGCGTTTGTTGGGGTCGTATCGGACGGCGCGGGCTCGGCGTCACAAGCGCAACGAGGGTCGCGACTTGCCTGCGACTTTGTCCTGGAGAGAGTTGCCGAAACATCACCCGCCTTAGTCTTTTCGAGAGCCTTGGCCGATAAGACTTTGGATGGGTTGAGGGGCACGCTTCGGTCGCTCGCCAGCAATGATGGGTTTCAGATTCGCGACTTCGCGTGTACGCTTTTGGTAGCCATCATCTGCCCCGATCAATCGGTGTTCTGGCAGATGGGAGACGGTGCGATGTGTTTCCGCCAGCAAGGCGAAGACCGGTTCAAATACGCATTCTGGCCCGAGAAAGGCGATTACGCCAACGTGACCTATTTTGTAACAGACGAGAATGCAAAGGACCACTTGGACTTTGACATTACCGACGGGGAAATCGTCGAGCTAGGAATGTTTAGCGATGGGCTTGAGAGACTCGCGCTCGATTTTGCCGCGGGTGAGGCCCATTCCGGCTTCTTTAAAGGATTGTTCCCCCACATGCACAGCCTACCTGCAGGCCGCTGTGACGATCTCTCTTTGCAGATCGCGAATTTCCTGGCGTCGGAGCGCGTGAATCGGCGAACGGATGACGACAAGACCCTCATCCTCGCGAGCCGGATTCCATGAGCACGTTTCAGCCAAGGTCGGGCCTGCGGATCTACACTTCCGATAACCGGCAGTTAATCCTGGATCAGGAAATCGGAAGAGGTGGGGAGGGATCCGTCTGGTCGATATCGGGGACAACATCGGTCGCCGCTAAGTTCTACCACCGGGATCTCACGCCGTGTCAGGCCCAGAAAATCGAGGCTATGTGTCGGCTGCAAACGGAGAACCTGCGGCGCATTGCAGCTTGGCCTATGGCAATGCTCGGCGCAAATCCAGCCGGAGAGCCCCAGGGGCTGCTGATGCCGCTGGTAAATGGATACCGGGCGGTGCACCTACTCTATAATCCGAAAAGCCGGCGCGCAGCCTTTCCCGAGGCACAGTTCCCATTTATCCTGCACGCCGCCACAAACGTGGCACGGGCGTTCGCAAGGATCCATGATGCGGGCCAAGTAATAGGGGACGTCAATCATGGAAACTTGCTGGTCGCGGCCAGCGGAGTCGTCGCGCTCATCGACTGTGATAGCTTTCAAATCACCGACCGAGGAAACGTCTATCGTTGCCTAGTCGGCGTGCCGGAGTACACACCGCCCGAACTCCAAGAGAAGGACTTTCAGTCGGTCTTGCGCACACCTCATCACGACGCTTTCGGCTTGGCGGTTCTCATTTTTCACATGCTCTTCTTGGGCCGGCACCCGTTCGCAGGAATTTACAAGAACGGTGCGGCCGATATCACTATCGATGAGGCGATTAGCGAATATCGTTTCGCCTACTCGCCTGAGACCACCTTGACCCAAATGCAGCCGCCCCCAAGCGCGATACGGCTTACGGAGATGACCCCAGCCGTAGCAGGCCTCTTCCTTAGAGCATTCACGACGAACGGGGCAAATGGAGTAAGACCATCCGCGCACGAATGGATCGCGGCATTGGAGAGCGCGTCCAGCGGGTTGAAAAGGTGCATAGCGAACCCCTCCCATCACTACTTCGGCCACATTCCCGCCTGTCCATGGTGTCGGGTTGAGGCAATGGTCGGCATACCCATGTTCGGCGTTACCGTCACAGTAGTTCGCGACGAACAATTCGATATCACATTGATTTGGGCACAAATCGAGGCGATCCAGCCCGTCCCCCACCCGGTAGCCATTCCCACTGCCCAAACGTTTCGCAATACCTGTTCAGTTGCCATAGGGATTCCAACCGTCATCAGGAATCGAAGCAAGAAAAGGATCGCCAGTATCGCAGTCATAACAGCAGCGATCTCAATCGTGGTGGGTGTACAGCCGACACCCCTGATATCGATCGCCATCCTCGCAGGCGCGCTGTTTGGCGTGGCCAAACTTTGGCAGCAGGGGAACATCGGCGCGAAGAGCTTCAAAGTTGAGCATGACGACTCCCAGCGCGATTATAACGCCGCGCTGGGCGAATGGAGTAAGGCCAGCGAAATACCCGACTCCTTCTCAGCAGAAAAACACCTACTAGCGGCTGCCAAGGTAGCCCTCGAAAGGCTCCCCTCTCTGCGCGCGCAAAGAACCGCAGATCTGATTGCCGGATGTCGGCAAAAGCAGCTTCAACGGTTTCTTGAGAGCCACCGAATCGAGGACGCGGTTTTGCCAAACATCGGTAGGGGCCGCAAGCAACTCTTGCTCGTTTACAATATCGAAGACGCCTCCGACGTGGAATACTCGCGCATCATTGGAATTAAGGGCTTCGGCCCCGCGATTCGGAGCACATTGCTCGCATGGCGCGCTTCGATTGAACAGCGCTTCCGCTTCGATCCCAACAAGGGGGTAGACGCCGAAGACCTTCGTAGGCTTGAGCAGGAGCTGCAACAGAAAAGGGCAGAGTGCATCCGCGCCTTGATTGCTGGCCCGCAGCAGCTCACGTCGATGTTGCGAGAGTGGGACGCTCGAACCCTCCATTGCCAAACCAAACTTGCGGATGCCGCGAAACGCCTCGTTCAGGCGGAGGTCAACGCTAGCGCGCTCGGGTACTGGCATTGGAGACTTGAATACCTCGTGATTCTCGTCGCTATCGCGGTTCTTGGCTCCCTTCTTTGGTTCTCGCCGGGGAGCATTCCAACGCAATCACCTATGCAACGGTTTGCCGAAAAGACACGGCCTCGGGCGGCATACCCTGACCCGCATCGGACACCGGGGGCTACGAACCCTGATGTAACCCAGACCAACATCGGAAAGACCATTTGCGAGCCGGGGTGGTCCACGAGAAACGTTCGGCCCTCCGAGTCGTATATCAGAAGACTCAAACTGCAACAGATGCGAGATTGGGCGCTTCCGGGCAGCCCGGCCGATTATGAAGAGGACCATTTCATCAGCCTCGACTTGGGCGGAAGCCCTGCGGACACTCGGAACCTCTGGCCGCAGCCCTACAGGCCCAGACCCGGCGCCAGGGAGAAGGACGTGGTCGAGGGCTATCTCCACGCGCAGGTTTGCTCCGGGAAAATGACTTTGGTTGATGCCCAACAGGCGATCGTCGCAGACTGGTGCAGCATATACTTCTTGATCACCGGAGAACAATTCGTCGGACAAGGAGAGTATCACCTTCCAACGATGAGGGCTGATGGCAGATGAAAGTGCGGTTTCGGAAGCCCTTGGTAACGCGGAACAAGAGACCAGATTGGGTGACATCGGCGACGCGGTCCGCTGCTTGGTGGCTTAGCGCGCCTCCCACCGGTGCGAGCTCGGTCTCCTCGGAGAGGACGACTCACATCGCGTCGGCTATATCGTAAGCCGGATCCTCGGGGTCTAAGCTGGCTGGCGCGGATCCAATATCCCTCGCGTAGAATGGACGTATGGCTGTAAAGCAGAGGAAACCCGCTACGAGTGCGTTGGGCGTTAAGCGCGGAGGCCGTGCGATCCGGCTCACACCCGAACAACGCAGCGAGAACACCCGCCGTTCTGGCGACGCCCGCGAATCGGTGCGTGCCAACTCCCGCCTTAGCACTTCCAAACAAGCCCTTCATATCTGCCTAAAGCGCCTTAAGAGCGCCCAAGACGGAAGCCAAATTCGCCGCCTCACGGACGAGTTGCAAAGGATCGTATTCCACAGGCAGTACCGGACTGCCGAAAATTAGGAGGCTCCGCCCGGTGCAATCATGGACCACATGGCGTTGCGTTTTCGGGAAGGCCGGATTTTGGTCGCCGATTTCGACGAATTGCACGATTGGCTAGCATCCGACCCGGATGTGCCGCACAGGAAATGGTATAAGCGCTTTAGGCAATTCACTCTAGCCGGAGAGGGCGATCTGCCAAAAACTTTCTTGGAGCCGGGTATGGCTGCCCACGGGAGGGAAGTCGAATAGCCCTTCAATCATTTGGGGCTTTGACCGTGCTATCAATACCAACCGATGGGTTGCTCGTTCAGATTGACATAAACCTGTTTGGTTTCCAGATACTCTTCGATGCCCCAAGGTCCTAACTCGCGCCCAAAGCCGGACTGCTTGTACCCGCCCCATGGGGCTTCCACATAAGTCGGTTGCATGTGATTGACCCATACGATGCCGGCGCGAAGCGCTTTCACTACCCGGAAAGCGCGGAAGATATCGCGCGACCAGACGGCCGCGGCCAGACCATAGGGCGAATCGTTGGCGATGCGGATGGCGGCAGCTTCGCCATCGAAGGGAATCACAGCGGCCACCGGTCCGAAGATTTCTTCGCGAGCGATACGGGCGGAGTTATCCACGTCGGAGAAAATAGTTGGCTCCACGTAGTAGCCTTTGGCCTGCGACGGCGCACGTCCGCCGCCCGCGGCCAGTGTAGCTTCCGACTTACCGATCTCCTGATACTGCCGCACGCGCTCGTACTGCTCCTTACTTACCAGCGGGCCCATCTTGGTTTCACGGTCGAGCGGCGCGCCCAGCCGGATGCGCTTGGCTTTCTCCACCATGGCTTCCACGAACTTACTGTAAATGGGCTTCTCCACCAGGATTCGGCTGCCCGCTGAGCACACCTCGCCCTGGTTTATGAAAACGCCGAACAGCGCGCCGTCCACGGCGGCTTCGAAATCGGCGTCGGCGAAGAAGATGTTGGGCGACTTGCCGCCCAGTTCCAGGGTCACACGTTTCACGGTGTCAGCCGCACTTTTCACGATCAGCTTGCCCACAGCCGCGCTGCCCGTGAAAGCAATCTTGTTCACGCCGGGATGCGCCACCAGCGGCGCGCCGGCCGACTCGCCGAAGCCGGTGACCACGTTGACGACGCCCGGCGGGAATCCCACCTCTTCGAACCAGTCCGCTATCGCTAGCGCCGTCAAGGGCGTCTGTTCGGCGGGCTTGAGCACGCACGTGCAGCCGGCGGCCAGCGCGGGCGCGAGCTTCCAGGCCGCCATCAATAGGGGATAATTCCAGGGAACGATTTGGCCGGCGACCCCTACCGGCTCGCGCAACGAAAGACTGAGGGCGTTATCGGGCACCGGATTCACATGCCCCAAAACCTTGGTCGACATGCCGCCGTAGTATTCGAAACAGGTGGCGGTGTCGGCGATATCGTACTCCGCTTCCACGATGGGCTTGCCGCTGTTGCGCGATTCCAATTCGGCCAAGGCGGGCGCGTCGGCGCGGATGCGCTCGGCCATCTTAAAGAGCAGCCGGCCGCGTTCTTGCGCCGTGGTCTGCGGCCAGGGTCCGGATTCGAAGGCGGCCACGGCGGCCTGCACGGCGCGGTCGACGTCGACGGCATCGGCGTCTGGGACTTCGGCGACGATCTCTTCAGTGGAGGGGTCGTAGACCGGAAACCAAGCGCCGCGATGGCTTTCCGCGCGCTGCCCGTTGATATACATGCTATGGCGTGTCATGGCTGATAGAATGGCGGACCAAAAAGACAGGCCGGAGGCCTGTCCTACTAGGTTTTCTTGCGGTGGGCGGGAGCCGCGGGGCCGCAGGTTAGGCCTAACGCCTTCACTTGCGTACGCGCCCTACCGGCCAGATCGTTCGAAGGAAAGCGCTTCACCAACTCGCAGAACTCCTGCTTACCTTGCGTGCGCTTGCCCATCTTCACCAGGGTGGCGCCTTTCATATAGAGGGCGTCGGGAGTCTTGTTGTTGTCCGGATACTTCTCCAGCACCATATCGAACTCAGCCAGGGCTTGGTCCAGGTTGTTCTGTTTGGCGTGGATCTCCGCGATGAAATACTGGGCGTTGGGCGCCAGCATACTGTCGCCGTAGTACGTCAGATAATCGCTGTACTCCTGCAGGGCCAGATCGTCTTTGCCTCCGTTGCGGTCGCGATTCGCATTTTGGTACAGGGTCGCGGCTGGGACCGGAGGAACACCGCCGGATGGCGCAGCCGAAGCGCCGCCCGGACCCGGTTGTACGGCGGCTGGCGGCGCCGCGGGAGGCGCCTGTATGGTGCGTACGGCGTTGCCGATGTCGATCATTTGCTGCTGCAGCTTGCCCATTTGGCTGGAGACGTCGGCCACGGATTCTCGCAGGGCGCTTACGTCGGTAGTCATCTGGTCGAGCTTGGCGCCGACGCCGACCACCGGGTCCACCACGCTTTTCTGCTGATCCTTGAAGGTTTGCAGAAGCTTGTCCTGCAAGAGAGTGAGCGACTTGTTGGTCTCATTGGCCGAGTTGAGCGCTTGTTGGACCAGTTCTCGAATAGCGGAGAATTTCTCGTCCTGGTTGCGTTGCAAAGTGTCGACCTTTTCCGCCAATTGGGAAAGATCCCTTTGCAATTCGAGCATGTCTTTGTTGGCTGCGAAGGTCGCCTTGGGGAAAAAGGCAGTACAAATAAAAAGGGCTGGCAGCAGCTTGCGCCAAAAGGTCATAGGATCTCCTCATGAGCGGGACGGGTGGGCCGTCCCGCCGGTTGCGGATGGGCCGGGGGTAGCCCGGCCCTTACCCGATTTTACTGCCCTGTAGAGAAGTGCGCGCGACGGTTTTTCTGCCAGCAGGTCTCGTCGTGGTCGGTACACTGGGGACGTTCCTTGCCGTAGCTGATAGTCTTCAGCTTGTCGCCGGGAACGCCTAGTTGAACCAGGAATTCCTTGGCGGCGGCGGCGCGCCGGTCGCCCAGAGCGAGGTTGTATTCAGCCGAACCGCGCTCGTCGCAATGTCCTTCGATGGTGACAGTGGCGTCCGGGAAGCTGGAGAAGATGGCCTTCAGCGCGTCCGCGTCTTTGGTCAGCGCGGCGCGAGCATCCTCGCGGATATCGTTCTTGTCGTAGTCGAAGTAGGCGTCCACGACGCTGCCGGATAGCATCTGATCGAAGCTAACCTTGGGCGCGGCCGGCGGCGGAGCCGGTGGCGGCGGCGGCTCGGTCACATTGACCGTGGCTGTTGCGGTTTTTGTGCCGCCCGGCCCCGTTGCCGTTAGGGTGTAGGTAGTGGAAGCGCCTGGAAATACCCGGCGGCTTCCGGTGGCCTGCACTGCGCCAATGCTGTTATCGATGGAAAGGCTGGTGGCATCGGTGACGGTCCAGTTCAGCGTGGACGACTGGCCGCGCTCGATCGACGAAGGCTCAGCCGCAAACGAGCCGATGGTGGGCGCCGCAGGCGGCGGCGGTGGCGCCGGCGCCTCGACCTTCGGCGGGGGTGGCGGCGGCGGTGGCGGCGCTTTCTTCTTGCAACCCGCTGCGAACATCGCCAAGGTCAGGCAAATGCTAATGGTACTGATTTTCCGTTTGTTCAACATGAACTAAATGCCTCCTGATATATCGAGATTGGTCATGGGTGATTTTTATTTTGCCCACACCGGGGTCCAATTCTTTCCGGCCGTCGTCAACTGTTTGAGCTGCGTACCGTCCGCCAGCATCGTCCAGATCTGCTCCGTACCGGTGCGCGTGGACATGAAAGCCAGACGCCGGCCATCCGGCGCCCACGTGGGGTTCTCATTGCGTCCGGCGCCGTAGGTCAACTGGTTGTAGTTGCGCGAGGCCACATCCATTACGAAGATATTGAAATTGCCGGTGGCGAAGCCGCGCGTCCAGGCGAACGCCAGAATCTGCCCGTTGGGGTGCCAGCATGGGTTGGACGCCTCTCCCTCGCCGTTGGTCAATCGCTGTACGTCGGTGCCATCCATATTCATCCGGTAAATCTGCTGCGGTCCCGACCGGCCTGAAACGAAGGCGATATCGGTTCCGCTCTTCGGATTCACCTTGGGCTCGACCTCCAAGGCGCGGGTATTCGAAATGCGGCGCAGGTTGCTCCCGTCGATGTTGGCGCTATAGATCTGCGCCCAGCCGCTCGCCGTGGAAGCGTAAAGCAACTGCTTGCCATCCGGCGTGAAATCCGGAGTGGCATTCATAGATGCAACCTGATTGTAAAACGGCAACCGGCGTCCCGTATCCGTCGAGAGAATAAATATAGCAGGATTGCCGCGGGCGAAGCTAGTAAAAGCGACTTTTGTGCCATCGGGCGACGCTGCGGGCTCTATGGATAACGAGTTGAAATGGCTGATCTGGCGCTGGTTGGAGCCGTCCGGATCCATCACCCAGATCTCTTTGTGGCCGGTGCGGTTAGAAACAAAATAGATCTTGGTGCCGAGCAGGGATGTGCCGCCCATCTGGGCTATGATATCGGCGGCGAATTCGTGGGCGGTTTTCTTAGCGCCAGCATCGTCCGGGGAGCCGAAGTAGCGTTTGCCAAGGACTTGGGCCTGCGCAACCGAGGTCTGGCCGACGTTGAACAGCCATCCGTAGAGCACCAGAACGTTGTTTTGCACGGCGGTGTATCCGAATGCCAGATAATTCGCCGAGACAGGCGGCGACGACCAGTCCGAGAGCCAGACGCCGCCACCGTTGGGTGGTGTTTGGCCTGGGCGCATAGGCTGGTTGGCCGGCTGCTCACGGAAATCGGATGGCTGCTGGGGTACCTGGAGCGGGTACATGGTTTTGGGAACCATTTTGAAGAGACCGGATGCGTCCAGATCGTTGTAGAGCGTCTCGTTAAAGGCGTTCATCAGCGGCTGGGCGGCGCCACTGCCGCGCAAGTCCGGCACGGCAATAGCAGGCCGCGCGCGGCCCTCCAATTTGATAATGACGTCGCTCTGTTGTGCCGGCAGCACCACCAGGATTCCACCGATGGCGGCGGCCAACCGAAAAACTTTTTTCATTTATCGCCTCAACTCAAACCAAAATTCGATCGTGGCCGCGTCGCGTTCATAGCTTGTCGGCAGAGCCGGGAACGGACTTGCATCGTAGATGGCGCGTTGCGCGGAGTAGTCCAGGGCTTGGTTCCCGCTGCTCTGCGCGATATGCACGTTTCGCACCGAACCGTCGCGCTGCAGGTCGAAGGTGACTATGGCGGGTGGCAGCGTGTGAATCCGTGCATCGACGTCTCCCGCGTGCCACTTCTCGGCCACTCTCTGCCGCAGGATCGTCACGTAGTTTCCAAACCGGTTGCCAAACGGCGATCCCTGTCCGACACCTACCCCGCCGGAGCCGAGTTGCCCCATCATCGGAGAAACCAATGCCTGGCCGGCAGCGCTATAAAGCTGGTTGGGGCGATCCGGCTGCTTGGCCCGCCAGGTGTTCTGCGCCGACCGGGCCACATCGGACGGATTAGGGTGGGTACGGCTCTTGATGGGGATGGCATCCGGTTCCTCAGGGGGCGCCAGTTTCTTCGGCTTGGCAGCGGGGGGAGGGGTCGGTACCGCCGATTCGGTGGGGTTCGCTAGCGGATTGACGATACCGCTCCGTGAAGGCAGCGGGATCTTGTTCACGACATTAATAGAGATACTGCCCGGCCCACCCGAATTGGCGTCGCCCCAGGTTTCGTGAGGACCGGAAAGCACTACTCCCCAGAGGAGCAGGGTGCCGAAGACCGCGGCATGCAGCGCGACCGATCCCAACAGCGGCTTGTTCAGGGAATCCGCCTGATCCAGGATGTCCGCGTGCGGCATTATTTCTTGTGCCTCTTGTCGGCGGCATCCTCCGGTTGGGTGACCGCATTGACCTGCAGTTTGGCCCTGCCAAGCTCGCTCATGACCTGCGCGATGGGTTCCCAGACGGTTTCTTTGTCGGCGCGCAGGTAGACGGCGGTGGCGCCGCTATAGCGCCGCGCGATTTCGGCCGGGAGTTCGTTGATGTCCACCGGCTTATCGTTCAGGTACAGGGTGCCATCCTTGGTGATGTTGACCACAGGCAGTTCCTTGGCGCTGTCCGCGACGGCGCGCGTCTTGGGAACATCCACCTGGATGCCGAATTCCATCACGTGCGCGGTCAGCATAAAGATGATCAACAGCACCAGCATCACGTCGACGAACGGGGTGACATTGATCTCGGAAAGCATGCCTTGCGAAGCGCGCCGGCGCGACCGGGAGCCGCCGCCATTGCCACTGTTGAAAGAAATCGCCAAAGTTACTCTCCGAAACTCCGCTCGGCCAGGTTGAGGAATTCGAGTGAGAAATCGTCCATGCGGGCGCCGATCTCGCGAATGGTGTGGCTGAACTGGTTATAGAAGATGGCGGCGGGGATGGCAGCGGCGAGCCCCACGGCGGTGGCGATCAGTGCGTCGGCGATGCCGGGTCCCACCGCGCGCAGGCTGGCGCTGCCCTGCATCCCCAATTCCTGAAAAGCGCGGATGATGCCGAGTACGGTGCCGAACAAGCCGATGAACGGGCTGACCGAAGCCGTGGTCGCCAGCCAGCTCATGTTACGTTCCAGCTTGGTCAGTTCTTCGCTGGTGCCAAGTTGCAGCGAGCGCTCGAGCGAGATCTTATTGGTGACCGAACCGCGGGCCTGAACCTGCCGGTGGACTTCCTCATAGCCGAACTCGAAGACCGACACCAGCGGGGCGGGTTTGAACTGTTCGCTGGCCACCATGACCGCATCCAGGCCGCTGGCTTTGCGGAAGGCGCGCAGAAAGCGCCGGTCGGCGGCGCGCGCCGAGCGCAACACGTTCCATTTGGAAAAAATGATGGTCCAGGAGAAAACCGAGAAGAATAACAGGATGGCCAGAACGGCGATTGTTAATGGGCCGCCGCGGCCAACCATTTCCCAGATGTCGATCTGCAGAAGGAATGCGGGCGCTTCAGGGTTCAAACCATCTCCTAATTTCCAAATCTAACATACGGACGCTGCGCGGGCCGCGAAAGACCGATCCACGCGTGGCGCGCCGCTCGCGCCGGACGGCAGGCCGGGAGGCCTGTGCTACCCTCCTTGACATTCTAGGAGAGCACTCCTAGAATGGCTAGAGGAGTCATATGGGCAAACAAGTCGACATCCTGCAAGGCACGCTGGACATGCTGATCCTGAAAGCCGTATCGCTGGGGCCGCTGCACGGCTACGGTGTGCTGCTGCGCATCCAGCAAATTTCGAAAGAAGCGCTGCAGATCCCGCAAGGCTCGCTCTATCCCGCCCTATACCGGTTGGAGCATCGCGGCTGGATCGCCGCGGAGTGGGGTGAAAGCGAGAACAAGCGCAAGGCCAAGTATTACCGGCTGACCGTGGCGGGGCGCAAGCAGTTGAAGACCGAGCGGCAGGAGTGGAAGCGGCTGGCGGTGGCGATTGGGGACGTACTGGCCGCCGAACCGGAGGAGGTGTGAGATGCTTGCGCAACTAAGATCGTGGTGGCGGGCGCTGAGCGGGCCAGCGCGCCTCGGCGGCGAGATGGCGTCCGAGATGGACAGCCACATGGAGCGGTACGCCGCCGATCTGGTGGCGCGCGGAGTGGAACCCGGCGAGGCCCGCCGCCGGGCCGGGCTCGAATTCGGCAGCACCGCCGTAGCGGCGGAAGAGTGCCGCGAAGCCGTGGGGCTGCGCTGGTCCAACGAAATCATGCGCGACCTGCGCTACGCTGTGCGCGTACTCCGGAAAAGCCCCACCTTCACGGTAGCGGCGGTAACCACACTGGCTCTGTGCATCGGGGCGAATACCGCCATCTTCAGCGTGGTGGACGCGGTTTTGTTGCGGCCCCTCCCGTATCCCCATCCGGAACGGCTGTTCTCGGTCGCCCGGCATTTCCAGGGCAAACGCGCCGATGGCTATCAGGAGAATCTTTGGGGCGGCGCATGGGAGGCGGTGCGCGATCATGCCGCCTATGTGGACGCGGCCGTATTCAGCGACGGTTCGATGGGAGTCAACTTCGCTTCGGGAGGCCGCGTCGAATACGTCAATCAGCAGCGCGTCTCGGCGGGCTTTTTTCGGGTACTGGGCATTACGCCCCTCATCGGACATGAATTCTCCGCGGATGAAGACCACTCCGGCGGTCCGGCGGTAACCATATTGAGTTACGCGCTGTGGAATCGCGCATTTCACGCCGACCCCTCGATTGTGGGGCGAGCCGTGGACTTGCGGGGCGAACCGTACACCGTCGTCGGCGTGCTGCCGGCGAATTTCAAAAGCAGCATTCCGGCGGACTTGTGGACGCCGTTGCGCGCGTCCCGGGCGGGCGAGGGCGGGGGCTCCAACTTTGCCGTCGTGGCACGCTTGCGGTCCGGCGCGACCTGGGCGCAGGCCAATGGACAAATCGAAGCCATCGGCCGGCCGGTTCTGCATGAGTATGGGCAGGACCCTTCCACGCAGCACTTGGAATTGATTTCGTTCCAGCGCGGTTTGACCGGGTACGTGCGTCAGCCGCTGCTGATCCTTTGGTCGGCTGTAGGATTGGTATTGCTGATCGGCTGCGTGAACATCGCCGGGCTCCTGCTGGCGCGGGCCGCGGGACGCACGCGCGAGATGGCCACCCGCATGGCGTTGGGCAGCGGGCGGACGGCCTTGATCCGGCAAATGCTGGCCGAGAGCGTGGTGCTGGGGCTGTGCGGCGGGGCGGCGGGCGCCGTCTTGGGATGGCTGGGAGTAAGTGCGCTCAAGGCTCTGATACCGGCCAGCTTGAACGTATGGCAGGCCGTGGAACTGGACTGGCGGGTGCTGGCCGCCACCGCTTGCGTGTCGATCGCGTCGGGCATCCTGTTCGGCGTATATCCCGCACTGGTCGCCAGCCGCCTGGAGATCCGGGCGGCGCTGGGCGAGGCCGGCCGTGCTGTGGCCGGCGGCCGCAATCCTTGGCCGCGCCGTCTGTTGGTGGCTAGTGAAGTGGCGTTGGGCGTGGTCCTGCTGGTGGGCGCCGGCCTGCTGATCCGCACGTTCGCCCATCTGCGCAGCCTCGATCCCGGGTTCGATGCCCGCGGCGTAACCACGGCCCAGCTCTCGCTGCAGGATGCGCGGTATGCGACCAACCAAAGCGTGAACCGGCTGTTCGAACAGAGCCTTGCACGGATGCGGGAATTGCCGGGCGTCGAATCGGCGGCTGTAACGCTCAGCCTGCCCTACGAGCGCGCTCTGAACGACGGGTTCCAGCGACTGGACGGCGGACATGTGGATACCGAAGGGCAGATCGCCAACCTGTTCTACGTCACACCCGAGTACTTCCGGGTGCTTCGCATTCCGGTGCTGCGCGGCCGCGCGTTCACTGCCGCCGATAGCAGCGTCGCCGCGCCGGTCATATTGGTGAGCGAGGCATTCGTCAAGATGTACTTGCCGGGCGACGATGCCGTCGGCCGCCATCTGGACTTGGGCGGCGGAGGCCCGTGCGAGATTGTGGGCGTGGTCGGCGATGTCCAGCAGAAGAGCGGTTGGGGAGACGGCAGTCCGCTGGCGGCCATGCCGGACATCTATATTCCCGCCACGCAAGTACCGGACAAGTTTATACAACTGGTACACACCTGGTTCTCGCCGAGTTGGATCGTACGCTCGTCGGGACCAACGGAAGGAGTCATCGCGGGTATGCAGCGCGCCCTCGAATCGGTGGACCCGCGGCTACCATTCGCGGGCTTCCACAGCATGGACGATGTACGTCACAGCGCGCTGGCCCAGGAGCGGTTTCAGGCGGTGCTATTAGGGGCGCTGGCGGGACTGGCCCTGCTGCTGGCCGCGGTGGGGATTTACGGGTTGATCGCCAACTCCGTCGCCGAACGGACGCGCGAACTGGGTATCCGGCTGGCGCTGGGCGCGACAGTGCCCCAAGCCATGCGCTCGGTCGCATTGCCGGGAGTGGCGCTGGCGCTGGCGGGAGTTATGGCCGGTTCCGTGCTGGCCGGATTCGCTTCGCAATTGTTGCGGCATCTCGTCTGGGGCGTGCGGCCGGGGGATCCGCTCACCTTTGTGGCGGTGGGGATCGGGCTGCTGGGGGTGGCCGCCGCCGCGAGTTTCTTGCCGGCGCTGCGGGTTACGCGGTTGAATCCGGCGGAGACGCTGCGGCAGGAGTAGTTGGGGCGGGCCTCACTCATCGGGATCCGTGGCTCAGAGCCTACTTCTTGCGCCCGCGGGCCGACTGAGCTTTGGGCACGCTCTTGGAGGCGGCTTTCGGCCGAGGCTTGGAAGATGCGCTGGTCCCCCCGGACAAACCGTTGGAGACGATATTGGCCTTAAGGTCGAGCGTAAAACTATCGCCCACGCCGGTTTTTCCCGAAGTTGGATCCACGGTGACGAATTCGCCGGTAATGGAAGCAGGCGATACGGTCATTCGCAAGAAGCCGAAGGTATTATCGTTGTACACTTCCAGCGTCAGCGGATTACCGCTGGCATCGGCGCCGGAGGCGGGAGTCTTGGGGGGAGTGGGGCGCTGGGTCGGTGGCTTCAAACCCGGCAGGTCATAATATCCACCCATGCCGGCCACCAGATAGGGAATTTGCTTGCCGCCGACCGTCCGAGTGTATCGCTCGTAGAGGTGGGCGTGGCCGGAGAGATGCAGGTCGGGCTGAATGCCGGCGGCGCTGCAGGCCGCATCGATCTGCTTGAGCATAGTAGGGCTGGGCACGTGCTGCGAGCTGCCCGTGAATGGCGGATGATGCGTCGCGATGACAAGCGCGCGCCATTGGCCCTTGTTCCGCTCAAGTTTAGCCGCGGCCAGTTGCTGCTGCAAGAACTTCAGCTGGGCGTTGCCGACCTTAGAGCCTGCGATCACTCCTTCGGTGCCGCCTTCACTGGTATTCGAATACAATCCGATGAATTTGACAAAGGGAGCGTTCAGCGTGAAATAGACGGCCGGTTGGTCCATCGTAGTTCGGACCGCTCCTTGACCATCCGTATTGTGAGCGGGTTGGCTGGTGCAAAAGTTAGCCACAAAGGCGTCCAGCGATTTCGCGGTCTCGCCTTTGAAGAGCGCTCCGTCGTGATTGCCGGGAATTGCGAAGATCGGGGCATTATAGTTGCGGTACGGATCGTAGAACTGCTCAAAGTAATATTGGTCCTGGCCGAAGTAATAGACTACATCGCCCAAGTGATACCAGAAGGCGGCGCCGCTTCCCAAATCGTCAGCCATGGCGTCGGCAACGGCAAATTGGAATTGAGGGCTATGAATCCCGCCGGTGTCGCCGACAGTATGAAAGACGATACTGCCTGAGTCCTGTATCTTTTGCGTAGCAGCCGTACCGACAACCGCGCCCAAATCCATCGGCGTCGTGCTCCTGGCGGGCGGTATCGGCTCTAATTGCTCGATCCCCTGGGCTTTGGTGTCGGCCGAAATTTCCTGCTGGCTGAAGCTGCTGAAATTATCCGGAGTCAGGTCGGGGTCTCCGAAAGCGCGAGCTATGGACATCATGCCTCCTCTTTGGACCAAGACATCCTAGCATAGCGCCACATGCCGTGGGAGGCTTTCATGTTAGGAAGCCGGCGTTTCGGACCGATCCTGGAGGCCTATCTGACGACGGCTTTGTCGACCACCTGATTGTCGTAATCGTCTTCGACGCGCACGGCTAGGGTGTGTTCGCCGGGCGCGATGCGATCGAGGGTCAGATTGTAGGCCAAGTTATGCGAATCGGATAGCCCGGTGACCGGCGCAACCAGCGTCCAATCGCCGCCATCCAGCGAGTACTCCGCTTTCTTGATGTCGCTCAACTGGTCGGCGGCGGCCCAGGTGGCGTGCAACTTCCCGCCGGATGCGCTGGCCTGCAGGGTCGAGATGCGCGGCGGTGCATTGTCGATCAGGAACGGATCGCTCACCATCGAACTGGAAAGCGCCTCCGCGGGCGGATTGCCGGGCAGGTCCGAGGCGGTCACCCGAAGGCGATACTCGCCATCCGGGAACGCGGTCGAATCCCAACTCCAATACTTCTCCTTCAGCTTGTCTTTGAGCAGTTTCCAGTTGCTCTCCTGCACTCCGCGAATCTCAACGGTGAAGATCAGGCTGTCGCCATTATCGTCGGTCGCGGCCCAACGCACGCCGGTGAAGCCCTTGGCGTATTGCATGGAGGGGGTGCCCGCATCGAGTAACAGGGACGGTCCCGAACTGGCGGCCGGCTTGCCGATGGGCGGCAGCGTGAGCGATTGCAAAGGCGGCAACGGAATGGCGGGCGCGGGGAACTTGTAATTGGGAGGCGTGCTCTCGACCGCCGTAATGCGCGGCGGCACGTTGCGCTGCAGATAGGCCACATCCACCGATTCCAACTCGGGCGATTGAGCGCCCCCGGCCGTCAGAGTGGCTTTCCATTGGACGAATCGCGCCGCGGGCGCCGAGATGCGATCGCCTTTTGGGTCGGAGATCGGCGCCGACCAAGCACTCCAGTTCTTCTGCGGCCGATCCAGATTTCCGCTGCGCGCGGCGATGGAGATGCGGCCGCCGTTGAGGTTCGCCTCGAAACTGAGCCGGCCCCATTGCGAAAAGAAGTCCGCATCGAAAACGTCGCTCTCGATGGAGCCTTCGTGCGCCATATCCGGACCCACACGGTAGACTTTGCCGACGTTACCGGTGGCCGCGTAGAGCGCGTCGCCAGCGCCGGTTTGGAACGCCGTGATCTGGGTCGAGGGCGCCGTGAGCAAGGCCGTATACAGCACCTCGGACTCGATGCGATAGATGCAGCCCTTGTTGCCGGAGCCCAGCAGCGCGCGGTCTTGCGCATCGAAGACGATGGCATAGATAATATCTTGCGCGTGGCTCCAGATCTTTTGCGGATTGCCGGCAGGATCGATGCGATAAACGTCCGATCCGGTCACCGATACGCCGCTGCCGGAGGGGGCCATGGAAGCCGGAGGCGGCGCGGCGGGATGGAGTTGCAGAGCGGCGCCGCCCAGCCCGGCGGAGGCCGTAAGAGAGGGCGGCGGCGCAATGGGCGGAGCGGATGACGCACCCGGCTTGGTGCCCACGCCCGCGGCATAAATGGAACCATCTTTGGCCACCGCCACGGCAGTGACTTCGCTCTTGCTCATCTGGTACAGGACGAAGCCCTCGCCCGCGGGAGACACGCGCACCACCAGCCCGCCGGGATCGGTGCCCAGAATGACGTTGCCGGCGGCATCCACGGTCATCGAACGAACATGCGTCTCGTCGGTCTGGTACAACACGCTGCCGCCGCCATCCGGGTGGACGCGATGGACGGCGCCCGGATCGCCCGTAGCCACCAGCAAGTCGCCCGATTTGTCGAACAGCAGCGCCCAGATGTACTTGGCTTTGGGATCGTAGAAGACCTCACTCTTGCCGTCTGGCGCGACCCTGTATATCTTGCCGTCGGGCGCCGTCGCCGCGTACACGCGGTCCTGCCGGTCGATGGCAATGGCGGGAATCTGCAGGCCGTTCAACTCCGCCAAGGTTTTCTTATCGCCGGAAGCTGAAAGCCGGTAAAGCTTTGCGCCGGGACCGCCTCCCGCATACAGGTTACCCTTCGAATCGCGCGCCAGCGCCCACAGATACGCCGATGAAGTATCGTAGACTTCCTGGAATTGCGGCGCGAGAGTCACCAGGCCGTCGCTGCGCAGCGATAAATTCTTACGATTGCCCTTCTCGAAATCGGGGTAGTCACTTTCGGTCCAAGTGCGGGTCTGGGAGGAAAGGAGACAGGAGACAGAAGTCAGAAGACAGAAGACAGAAGTCAGCACACCTCGCCGCCGAAGGTTCTCCAATTTGGTCATAACGTGGCTTCTGACTCCTGATTGCTCTTATTTCACCATGATCTTCAGCGAGTAGCTGCCGCTCACGACATAGTCGAAGGGCAGCGACATCTGTTCCGAGGCGCTGTCGGGCGATGTGATCAGCGAGCGGTTTGAGCCGCCCCCGGACTGCATGACGTTCAAAACCGAGGCTGGCAGGCTGGGCAGGGTCTTATCTGCGTAATATGCGGTGGGGCTGGCGTCCAGGAGCGAGACATACAATTTATTGTTGCTGCGCTCCTGGTTGATGAGCGAAACGGTTTCCGGCAGGCCGATGTAATGGTCCAGCATGCCGGCCACGGTCTGCATGCGGTTGATGGTTTCCGCGTCGCTGAGCATGATCTTGTGCTCGCCCTTGGCCAGCCCTTCCGGTATCTTGAGGGTGAAATCGCGTTGCAGGCTTTCGCCGCGGTAAGGACGCAGAAAGACCTTCACCTCCACATCGTCGCCGGGGCGCGCCTCGGGAGTGGCCAGCCAGGCGTTTTCGATGCTGGCTACGCGGCGTTCCGGCAGCAGGTCCACCGTAACGCTGACGCGCTTGACGCTGGGCGGATTTACGGCGTTCAGATACAACCGGTTGAACTTGTCGCCCCACCATCCGGCCAGCATCATCGGCGCCGGCATGGGCATCTCACCGGAAGCCTGCATGGTGGAAAGCGAGAGGCTGGGACCACTATTCATTTCCACATCGCCGGTCAGCCGGTAAGTGGCTTCTTCCTTGAACTCGTTCAGCTCAGAGAGTGAGTTGAATAGCGTGACCATCATCAGATACGGGGTCCACTTCTGCTGCACGAAAACATTGAAGCGGAAATCCTTTTGGCTGCGCACCGCGTTGTTGTCGCCGATCGAGCGGACCTGTACGGTCACCGGTATCATGTCGGATTCCTGGCCGAGAACGCCCATAATGCCGCTGTGGCGGTCCTGATGCAGCGCGCCCACAATATCCGTGGCATTGGCGAATTTGTTAGGCTGAAACTGGGAAGCCAGCGTCATGACCACTTCGCCCTTGCTCATGGGCATGTCTACCGGGCCGAGGTTAAAGAAGGGGTGCCCGAACGCCAACACATGCTGCCCGTCGTTATAAGTTACCGTGCCCAGGCCGGTGATGCTCATATCGCCTGAAACCAGCACGCCCGCGACCGGATCTCCGGGACGCAGGGAAGTCTGCCAGCCGGCCACGGGTTTGGCCGTATAGGTGGTACTGGAGGCGCCGCCGCCTTGCGCCGCCGTGATTCCAAGCTGCTCGAACAGCGGCCCGAAATCGCGCAGCACGTTCTCGTGAAATCCGGCGAACATCAGCGGCGTTTCTATGGGAACCATCATGGGCGACTGCCGCGGCAGGTTGGGCGATGCGCCCGCGGCTACGGCCTGCGCCAGCAGATCGCCAGGTACGGCAACCTGGCCGCGCGCCACGGCGCGATCGGGCGTGCGCGCATCGGCGGGACGCGACTGGTCGAAATCGTTGATCTCCAGCATCAGTTCGGCGGGCGTAATGCCGCAGATCGCGTCCGGAGAAAATACGCTGAGCCGGAGGGCCACCGCGCCCACCAGTTTGCCGTCAATATAGACCGGGCTGCCGCTCATGCCGCCGGCAACGTTGGTGCGCACGGCTTTGCCGCCTAGTTTCGCCAGGATGATATCCTGCCGGGGCCCCCAGGCGTTCTTCCACAGCCCCAGAATTTCCACGGGAACCGGCTCGGGCGTGGTGCCGCTAAATACGGTCCAGGCGGTGCCCTGCATGCCTGGGCGGAGATCCGCGGCTTTGAAGATCTCCACTTTGCCGATGCGCGGGCGTTCGGGCGCGAGATCCGCTGCGCCCAGGCGAAAGGCTAGGGCCGCAATCGGCAGAACAATCGCGGCAATGGGGTGCTTCATGGCGTTGAATGGCTCCGTTAACAACCATTGTACTATGCCGGACGGAACGGAACGGCGCACTGCATGCCCCGGCGCGGCGTCGCGGATTTGACGTTACGGTGCGGGAAGCGGTAGGATGTGATTGCGGGGTGGAGCAGTCTGGTAGCTCGTTGGGCTCATAACCCAAAGGTCGGTGGTTCAAATCCACCCCCCGCAACCAAGGAAATATATCTACTTTTGGTTCCGAACCATCCCATCTGGCGGCTTTCTCGAACGATCCCACGATAAAGTACTGGCCCCGATGTATCCTGGAGTGTCAAAGGAGCCGGGCCACCTCTGGCGTAGAGCACCATATTTTGCTGTCCCGGGTTGGCGAAGGAAGGCAGCTTGACGCGATCCGGCTTCCCAAGAGGAGCATACCTGAACAATATGAGCAGTGACGCGCTCGTTCTATTCCCGGAGCTTGCAGCCCAGCCGTTCGATCTGCACACCACCGGTTTGCTGCCCTCTCAAAAGCTGGAAGACCTGATAGAAGCGGGACACATCCGCGCAAACGTACCCATCGGGGCAGATCAGATCCAACCCTCCAGTCTCGATTTGCGTCTGGGCTCCGTCGCCTACCGGATTCGCGCCAGTTTTCTGCCCACGCCGAACGCCACCGTACAAAGCAAACTGCAGCAGGTGAAGCTTGAGGAATTCGATATTTCGGAAGCGACTTTGCTGCGCAAGGACTCCGTTTACCTGGTTCCGCTGGAGGAGGAACTGAGCCTGCCCGAATCGATATCCGGTAAAGCCAATCCGAAGAGCACCACCGGCCGCCTCGACATCTTTACCAGGCTGATCACCGACTATGGAAATGAGTTCGAGTATGTGCGCCCGGGCTACAGGGGCAAGCTCTACGCGGAGATCGTCCCGCTCACGTTCAGCGTTCTGGTTCGCAAAGGCACGCGGCTGAACCAACTGAGGCTTCGCCGCGGCAGCCCCGCCCCATCCGACGCCATGCTCCAGAGATTGCACGAGAGAGAGCCCATCGTTTATGGGCAGGATGCCTCTCCCACGGAACCAACCATCTCCGAGGGGCTTAGGCTATCGGTCAACTTGTTGGGCTTTGAAGGGTCGGATATCGTGGGCTACCAGGCAAAGAAGGGCGCCCCGCCCATCGATCTCGCCTGCATTAATCACTATCCACCGGGAGAGTTCTGGACGCCGCTATTCCGAAATGCCGAGAGATCCGTGGTGCTTGAGCCGGGAGAGTTCTACATCCTGACATCGAAGGAAAAAGTGAGCATCCCACCCGATTCGGCCGCGGAAATGGTGCCGTTCGATCCGTCGGTGGGAGAGTTCCGTATCCACTACGCGGGCTTCTTCGATCCGGGTTTCGGCTGGGGTTCGGAAGACCGCAAGGGAACACATGCGGTGCTGGAGGTCCGTTCCCACGATGTTCCGTCTCTTCTCGAGCACGGGCAGGTGGTTTGCCGCTTGATTTACGAACGGCTCCTGGCGCCTCCGGCCAAGCTCTACGGCCAAGAGATCGGATCCACATACCAATCGCAACGCCTGGCGCTAAGCAAGCAATTCCAGCAGTGGTAGAAGCACTGGCGCACCGCGCCACCTGCTACGATTTGCGGTTCGAATGGATGCCGTCCAAATCTCGAATGTTACAAAAGCCTTCGGCGCCGTAACCGCCGTCGACGATTTGTCGCTCACCGTTCCCGAAGGCGCGGTGTACGGTTTTATCGGGCCGAATGGTTCCGGCAAAACCACCACCATGCGCATGATCGCCGGCATCTTCTATCCCGACCGTGGCGATGTGCGGGTCTTCGGCAAGCAGATGTTAGGCGCGCGTTCCGAACTGATCGGCTACCTGCCCGAAGAACGCGGCTTGTACCGGAAGATGGCCGTGCAGCCCATGCTGGAGTTCTACGGAGAGCTGCGCAGCGGCCGCAAAGTCGCTGCCGAAGTGCAGAGCTGGCTCAAGAAGCTCGATCTGGTGAAATGGTCCTCGCAGAAGGTGCAAGCGCTCAGCAAAGGCATGAGCCAGAAAGTGCAGTTCATCGCCGCCGTGGTTCCGGCGCCCAAGCTGCTGATCCTCGACGAACCCTTCAGCGGCCTCGATCCGGTAAGCGCCGACATCATCCAGTCCGCGATTCTCGATCTGCGCCGCGGAGGGGTCACCGTGATCCTCAGCACGCACGATATGCAGGTGGCTGAAAACATGTGCGATAGCATCTGCATGATCTTCCGCGGCAAGAAAGTCCTGGACGGCGCCCTCGCATCTATCCAGGATCGGTACGGAAACGATACCATCCGGGTGGCTGCCGAAGGCGGTATGCAGTCTCTGGAAGGCCTGCCGGACGTGGAAAGGGTTCGCGATCTGGGGCAGGTCCAGGAGTTGCGCATGGCACTCGGCTGCGATTCGCAGCAGGTTTTGCGTACCCTGATGGCGCGCACGCGAGTGAATAGCTTCTCCATCGTGAAACCGTCTCTGCACGACATCTTCGTGCGCATTGCGGGGCCGGAAGCCCGGGAGGCGCATCTTGCATAGAAGGGTCCAGAGGATTCTGCTGATCGCGAAGCGCGACTATGTGGCGACCATCCGCACCAAGGCCTTCATCATCGGACTCGTGGTAGCGCCGCTTCTGTTTGGCGGCGGTTTTCTGGGAGTGGCGCTGATGGTGAGCAAACCCGACATCAAGGAGCGGCGCATCGCGATCGTCGACGGCAGCGGCGTCATCGCTGCCGGCGTGATTCAAGCGGCCCAGGATAGGAACGCGGACGACTTGTTCGATAAGACCGCCCATCGGCAGATGCAGCCGCGCTACGTGTTCGAGACCTTGCCGCCTGCCGCCGATCCCAAGCTGCAGCGCCTGGCATTGTCCGACCGCGTGCGGCACGAGCAGCTCTTCGCGTTCATCGAAATCAGTCCCACCGTCCTACAGTCCGGCCCGGTCTCGACCTACAGCAACGCCGGCGGTTTCGACGAGGCCAGCCGTTGGCTGTCCCAATCGGTCAATGAAGGTGTCCGGCGCGCGCGGCTGGCCCAACTCGGAGTGGACCGGAGCCGTCTCTCCGGTGTTTTCGCCGACGTGAAAATAGACCGGTTCGGCCTGGTTTCGCGCGACCCGAGGACTGGTGAAATTCGCGGGGCCGGCAAAAAGAACGAAGTTGCCGAGTTTGCCGTACCGTTCGGCATCATGCTGCTATTAGGCATGATCGTGATGATCGGGTCCAGCCCCATGCTTTCGGCGGTGACCGAAGATAAAGCCCAGCGCCTGGTGGAAATGCTGCTTGGGCTGGCGACGCCCTTCGAGTTGATGGCGGGCAAGGTCCTGGGCGCATTGGGCACGTCCCTTACCAGTTCCGCGTTCTACATTATCGGCGGCACACTGGCGCTCTCGGGCATGGGCCTGTCGGGCATGGTGCCGTTCGCGCTGCTCCCATGGTTTTACGTCTATCTGATCGCCGATGTGACGTTCCTGTGCTCCTGGGCCGCCGCCTTGGGGGCCGGGTGCGGCAGTCCGCAGGACGCCCAGCAATTGGCCATCCTGCTGCTGGCTCCGGTGATGATTCCCTTTTTTCTCATCACTTTCGTAATGCAGCAGCCCAATGGACCCATCTCGACCGCGATGTCTTTTTTTCCGCCGTTCACCCCGATGCTGATGTTGTTGCGGCAAGCCATGCCCAGCGGCGGCGTGCCGGTTTGGCAGCCTTGGGCGGGTCTGGCTGGGGTGCTGACCTTTACGGCCATAATGGTTGTGGCGGCGGCGCGCATTTTTCGCGTCGCCATCCTGATGCAAGGCAAGAACGCCAAAATCGTTGAACTGGTGCGTTGGGCCATACGCGGTTAAGATCAATATATTTTCTGAGCGATACATTATCAACTAATTAAAGCCGAGCCATGCGCCAGCCCGGCTTAGAGCTAGTTTATACTTAGACCTTATAGTACTTAATCCTCCCCTCCGATAGTATTGATCCAACCTCCAGTACTGCCCCACAATGGTCGCAAGGCGAGATGCGGCCGCCTTAACGGTCGGCGAGTTTCGTGCCGATAAGACTGCATATGCGTGTCATGAGGACCGCCCCGAGACGTGACCGCAATCGAATCATGTTGGAGACACCCGGCGGATATCGGCCGGAAGGAGAAGACCCGGCGCTCCTCGATGCGCTGGCGAGTTAGGAAATAAACCGGATGTTTCCGCAATTTCAACGCGTCGTTACTCTTTCGGTGATGAGCATATTGGTCGGCCTATTCACCTGGATATACGTGCGCGACCGGCAGCCACGCGCCCGCTTGTGGATGATCGGCTGGGCCTGCATCGTTTGCCATTTCGCGGGCATGCTGCTGGTGAGCTTCAGCCTGATCCCGCCGCGGTTGGCGGAATGGTCCGCCTACTCGACCCTGGTGGCCGCGGCTTCCGCCTTCTTTCTTTCGGTGTGCGAGACACGCAGCACGCCTCTGGGCCGCGTCCTATTTTGGGTGGGCATCGTAGCTCCGGCGGTGGTTTATTGGACCTGCATGGTCTTCGAAGTGCAAAACACGGAGGTGTACCGCGCCTTACTGGGGATAGCGCTCGGTGCGGGCGTATGGCTCGCGATGCGGCAGTCCAAACAGTCCGCAGGAAGCATGGCCGCCTGGTCTGCCGTAGCCCTAGCGCCCGGAGTGTGGGCCGCATGGCGCGCTTCAACCCATATCGAGACCGGCATCGATTTCCTTCTTTTCGAGGGCTTTGCCATTACCGCTTGGCGCTATTGGAGATACTTCCGCCGCTGGACTCCGGGTGTCTTGCTCACTTCGCTTTCGTTTCTAGCCTGGGGCCTGGTCTTCCCGGTGGCTGAAATCTGCGGAGCGCTGCATATCGACATTCCCGGCGATCACGTGGTTTGGGATCTCCCCAAGTATTTCGTGGCTTTCGGCATGATCATGACGTTGTTCGAGAACCAGACCGAAATCCTGCAAGTCGAAATCGCGGTGCGTAAACGCGCGGAGGAAACGGCCCAGGCCGCCAATGAAGCCAAGGGCATCCTGATGGCCTCGGTCAGCTTTACCGCGCGGCGGATTTTGGGTACGGCGGAGTGGGAGACGGTCATCCCCGAGACGCTATCCAAGATTGGCGCGGCCGCGCGCGTGAGCCGCGCTTATGTGGCGCACGTGCATCCGGCGGAGCCTGGATTGGTGGGCACCATCCTCCACGAATGGATCGAGCCTTCGCTCGATCGCCGCACCGCCGGTTTCCACCAAACCCGTCTGGCATGGGCCGGACCGGAGTGGAACATGCGCGCAGCCGGGTTGCGGCGGGGAGAGGTAGTATCGGCCGAAACCGGCCGCCCGGAGCCCGTTAACGCTCCGGCGGCGGACCAACGTGCGCCGAAGTCGGCAATTCTGGTGCCCATCGAAGTGGCCGGAAGCTGGTTTGGCTTCCTCGGTTTTGAAGACCATCGGCGCGCGCGCGCGTGGAGCGATGCCGAGCGCGACGGCTTCCGATCGGCAGCCCGCATGTTGGGAGCGTCGATGACGCGGCAGCGGGCCCAGGAGTACGTGGACAATATTCTGCGCTCGATGGAAGAATCGCTGCTGGTGACGGATACCGATCTGCAAATCCGCCGGGTGAACCCCAGCACACTGCGGCTGCTCGGTTACAGCGAAGAAGAGCTAATCGGCCGGCCTGCGGGACAGGTGATTCTGGAGCGCGAATCGCCCGCGCGGCGCAGCGCCGTGGAGCGCACCTATCGCACCAAGACCGGACAGTCGATTCCAGTGCTGTTCTCGTCGGCGGAAATGCGGAACGGGTCCGGCATGCTGGAAGGCTACGTGTGGCTGGCGCAGGATATGGCCGAGTTGAAGCGCGTGCAAGGGGAACTGGTCCGCGCCAAAGATGCAGCCGAGGAGGCCAATCGCGCCAAGAGCGCCTTCCTGGCGAACATGAGCCATGAACTGCGCACCCCGCTGAATGCGGTCATCGGTTATAGCGAGATGCTGGAGGAGATGGCGCAGGATCGCGGCCAGCAGGACCTGCTGCCGGATCTGGGCAAGATTCGGGGGGCCGGGAAGCATTTGTTGGGCTTGATCAACGATGTCCTGGATCTCTCGAAAATCGAAGCGGGGAAAGTGGAGCTATCCATCGAGAGTCTGGACGTGCTGCCGGTGATTGAGGACGCCGTCAGCACGATCCGTCCGCTGGCGGACAAGAACGGCAACCGGCTGGAGGTGGTTTGCGCCGAGCCTCTGGGCGCGATGCTGGCGGACGAGACCCGCGTGCGCCAGGTGCTTTTCAACCTTCTGAGCAATGCCTGCAAGTTCACTGAAAACGGCCGGATTCGTTTGGAGGCCAAGCGCACTCGGCGTAACGCCGCCGATTGGGTGGAATTCCGGGTAACGGATACCGGCATCGGAATGAGCGCGGAACAGTTGGACCGGTTATACCGGCCATTCATGCAGGCCGACCCATCGACCACGCGCAAATACGGCGGGACGGGCTTGGGATTGGCGATCAGCCGCGAGTTCTGCCAGATGATGGGTGGATCGGTAGGCGCGGAGAGCGAATTGGGAAAGGGGTCGGCTTTTACGGTCCGGCTGCCCGCCGATCCGGCCGATCCGGCCGATCCGGCCGCGCCGGCGGTGCTGGCCGCCGCCAGCGCCCGGATGGCGGAGAGGCAGCCCGTACATGCCTAAGATTCTGCTCGTCGAAGACAATGAATTGAGCCGCGACATGCTCGCCCGGCGCCTTTCGCGTCGGGGATACCAAGTGATATCGGCGGCCGATGGCCCGCACGGAATCGCCATGGCGCGCGATCAATCCCCGGATCTGATCGTGATGGACATGAGTCTGCCCGAACTCGACGGCTGGGAGGCAACCCGCCGCTTAAAAAGGGATCCGGCCACCCGTGCCATTCCGGTCATTGCCCTCACCGCACATGCCATGTCCAGCGACCGCAAGAAAGCCATGGACGCCGGTTGTGACGACTACCATACCAAGCCGGTGGATTTCGAGAGACTGGTGCGCAGCCTGGAGGGGTTTCTGGAAGTCCGGGGCCGGCGCCCACGAACCGCGAATGTAGTACCGGGTGGCGTTCCCATTAGCCTGAGCCTCGGCTCAGACCCGCAATTGAGCGATCCGCAATGCTGACGAACACTAAGACCCTGCTGGTGGTGGACGACGACCCAACCAATCAGGATCTGCTTTCGCGGCGCTTGAAAAGGGCCGGTTACACTACTGAAGTGGCGGGCAGTGGCTACGAAGCCCTGGATGTGATCGCCCGGCAGGATGTGGAACTGGTGCTGTTGGACAGCATGATGCCCGGGCTCAGCGGCATCGATCTGTTGCGCCAACTCCGGCAACGGTTCTCACCGGCGCGGTTGCCCATCATCATGGTAACGGCCTTAGGCGAAAGCGAACGGGTCGTGGAGGCCTTGAACTTAGGAGCGAACGATTACATTTCCAAGCCCGTGGACTTTCCCGTGGCGCTGGCCCGCATCAAAACCCAGCTTGAGCGGAAGCGCGCCGAGGAAGCCCTGCGCGAGAGCGAAGAGCGCTACGCCCTGGCGGCGCGTGGAGCCAACGACGGCTTGTGGGACTGGGACCTGAAAACCCAACGAGTTTACTTTTCCCCCCGGTGGAAGGCCATGCTGGGTTTCGAAGAATCGGAAATTGGCGATAGCCCCGAAGAGTGGCTGTCCCGCGTGCATAAGGAAGACCGGGCCGCGCTGCAGGCCGGCCTGACTGCGCACTGGGAGGCCACCGAAAGCAAGGAAGGCGCCATCGAGCATCGCGTGCTGCATCGCGACGGCTGCTACCGGTGGATGCTGAGCCGTGGAATGGTGGAGCGCGACGCACAGGGCAAAGCCATCCGCATGGCGGGATCGCAGACCGATATCACCGGCAGCAAGGCTTTCGATCCACTGACCGGGCTTCCCAATCGGACTCTTTTCCACGACAAGCTGGCGGCTTGCTTGGAACGCATCGCGCGGGAACCGGGGTACCTGTTCTCGGTGCTTTTCCTGGATCTCGACCGGTTCAAAGTGATCAACGACAGTCTGGGCCACGTAGCCGGCGACGAGTTATTGATCCATGTGGCGCAGCGCCTGCGGGCGGCTGTCCGCAGCGCCCCGCCCGGCAGCTCTTTAAGCCGGGACGCCAAGCACGATCTGATTGCCCGGTTGGGTGGCGACGAATTTGCGATCCTGCTCGAGAACGTGGATGCCGGAGGCGCTATCCGGATCGCCGAGCGTATCCACGAGTGCATCCACGCGGCCTTCAGGCTGGAAAGCAAAGAGGTGTTCACCACGGCGAGTATCGGCATCGCGCCCGGCAACTCCGGCTACCATACCCCGACAGAGATCCTGCGGGATGCGGACACGGCCATGTACAAAGCCAAGGCGCAGGGAAGATCGCGCTTCGAAGTATTCGATTCCGGAATGCGGGCCCAAGCCATGGCCCGCCTGGAGCTTGAAAGCGATCTTCGGCGCGCGGTCGACAACCAGGAATTCGTCTTGTACTACCAGCCGAAAGTAAGTCTGAAGACCGGCCAAATCGTCGGCGCCGAAGCGCTGATCCGCTGGCGCCATCCAACGCGCGGCATCGTTCCGCCGGATCAGTTCATTCCGCTGGCCGAGGAGACTGGCCTGATTGTGCCCATCGGCCTCTGGGTGTTGCGTGAAGCGTGCACTGCGATGCATCGCTGGCACTCCGAGTTTCCTACCGTGCCGCCTCTCGAAGTCAGCGTCAACGTGTCCGTCCGGCAGTTCCGCGAGGCCGATCTGCACGCCCAAGTTGCCGCCATCCTGGCCGAGACGCAGTTGGATCCGCGGACGCTGCAACTCGAGATTACGGAGAGCGTCCTGATGGACGATCTGGATGCCGTTGCCGGCTTGTTAGGCCGCTTGAAATCATTAGGCGTGGGCTTGAAGATCGACGACTTCGGAACCGGGTACGCCTCGCTCAAGTCCCTGAGCCGCCTGCCATTCGACGTGCTGAAGATCGACCGGTCGTTCGTGGTCAACATGACCGGGAATGGAGGCACGGGCGATACCATCCGCACGATCCTGCTCCTCGCGGAGAACTTGGGCATGGAAGTAGTGGCCGAAGGCATCGAGAGGAAGGATCAGCTTACGGAACTCCAATCGCTCGATTGCGACTACGGCCAAGGATATTATTTCTCGCCGCCGATCGAGCCGCATGCGCTGTCCGATCTGATCCGCAAGGCGCGCGCCGAGGCGCCGTAGGAGGGCACGCAGGCGCTGCGCATCTCCTGTATACTTTGGAGATCGGGAGGGCGCCGTGTCCACTATGCCCCGCGCGTTACGCTTTGCGCTTGCCGCGATTTTCCTGGCGGCATGCCGCTTTCCTCTGCATGCTCAATTCAATACGCCCGCGATCGATGGCGTCATCCAACCGGGCGAATATGGCAACACCCAGAACGGCACAAATCAGGTTGGGACCAACACCGGCCAGATCTGGTATATGACGTGGGACGCGTCGCGTCTATACGTGGCCTTAGCCAACGCCAATCCGGGCGAAGCTGCCGTCGTCTATATCGATGCGAATCCGGTCAATCCGCCCAACGGCGGCTCCAGCGGCAATCTCGCCGGCTTCAATTACGACGGCGAGCAGATCGCCACGCTGCCCTTCCAGGCACAGTTCGTCACTTATTTCAAGAACGGCTACAACGAATACCGGAACTCAAACGGCAGCGGCGCCTGGACCAATCCGGTTACCAATTATGGCCTGTATGCCTCCTTCGGCAGTGCGCGCGAGTTTGCCATCCCCTGGCAGGCCATCACCGGCGGCGGCATGCCCTCGTCGTTCCTGTTCCTCGGCCTGATAACCTCGAGCGGCGGCTACGTCTACGGCCAGACTCCGAACGGCAACGCCGGGGGCATGCTGGGAACTTCGGCCGCATACACGCAATATTTCGCCGTCAACAGCACCGGCAACGGCGCCAGCACGCCGCCGTTTTCCATCGCCAACTCCAGCAACGCGGTTAATTTCGCAGCGCTCTACCACAATACGTTCGATCCCTACTATCGCAGCCAGGAAGGCGCGGTTCCTGCGGGCGCCACGGTGACGCTCCGTCTACGCACGGCGCACCTGGGCGCGACCGCCGTCAATCTGCGCGTCTATCTGTTCGATACCGCCTCGGGCAATACCGCGGGCGCTGTCGATTCGCCGATGGCTTTCCTCGAAACCCAGACCGTCAATGGCATGCTGTACGACGAATACACCATAAACTACGCCACGCCCGTTACCCCCACCGTGGTTTACTACAAATTTGCGGTTTTCAACGGCACGGGCACTGCCTTTTACAGCGACGATTACATCGACGATTACGACAACCTGAATAAGGATGGCCCTGGCGCGGCCACCGCCACCGAACCCCTGGACTCCTTTCAGATTACGGCCTACGACCCGAAGTTCCAAACGCCCGCCTGGATGGCCAACGCCAACGTCTACCAGATCTTCCCGGACCGCTTCCGCAACGGCGACCCCACCAACGACTACTGCGTGCCGGGCAGCACGTCCGGCTGCCCATCGTTCTATGGCGCTGCGTCCAGCAGTAACTTGGCGGTCACCACCTGGAACACGCAACTTTGCGATCCGAACCAGGCGGGTCTTCCCTGCTATCAGAACGCCAGCAGCACCTTCTACGGCGGCGACCTGCTGGGCATTCAAAACGAGTTGGATTATATTCAGGGCTTGGGCTTCGATACCCTGTATCTGACTCCCATCTTCTACGCCAATTCCAACCACCGCTACGATACCGACGATTTTCTGAACATCGATCCGGCCTTGGGCGGCAACGCGGCGCTGAGTTCGCTGGTAACGGCCATGAACCAGCGGGGCATGCGCATGATCTTCGACGGAACCTTCGAAGACGCCTCCTCCGACAGCACCTATTTCAATCTGTATGGCAAGTTTCCCACGGTCGGGGCCTGCCAGTCGCTGAGCTCGACTTGGCGGGCCTGGTTCCAATTCACGAACAACACCGTGCCCTGCACTACCTCCGGCTACAACGGATGGGCCGGATTGAGCAGCCTGCCGCTGGTGGACCCCGCGCAGCCCGCCGTACAGCAATTCTTCTACAGCGGAACGCCCGGCAATCCCGACAACGTGATATTGCATTGGTACAACGCCGGCGCCGCCGGATGGCGCTTCGATAGCGCGCCGAACCTCCCAAATTCCTTCTGGCACGCATTGCGCACCTCGGCCAAGAGCTACAACGCCAACGGCCCGCTGATCGGCGAGATCTGGTTTAATGCCAGCCAGTGGCTGGCCGGCGATCAAATGGATTCGGTGATGAACTACCGCTTCCGCCGTAATGTGACCGGTTTCGTGCGCTGGCCTTACAACTGGGTCGACGACGACGACAACGGCAGCGAGGCGATCATCCCGCTCACGCCCAGCCAGTTCGATACCGCAAACCGCGCCGTCCGCGACGACTATCCGCTGCAAGCCACCGCGGCTATGCTCGACCTGATCGATTCGCACGACACGAACCGCGCGCTCTATGTCATGACCGAACTAGGCGATACCGGCTTGGTGCAAGCCAAGCAGCGGCTCATGCTGGCGGCCTTGTTCCAGTTCACCTATATCGGCGCGCCCACCGTTTATTATGGGGATGAAGCCGCTATCAATGCGCCGTCGCTGTTTAACGGCCCGAACGGTCCGAAGGGCGATCCCTACTGCCGCGCTCCCTATCCGTGGACCGACCAGGCTGGCAACCCCAGCGTCTACGGCCCACCGGACCAGACCGTAATCGCTTACTATACGGCGCTGGGCCACCTGCGCAAACAGCACGCGACGCTGGTCGGCGGAACTTTCGTCTCGCTGCTTACGGGTGACACGCAACAGGCCAAGACCGCGCCGAATACTTACGCGTACGCGCGCTCCATTGCAGGCGGCGAGACAGCCATCGTCGCGTTGAACAACGGTTCCGCCGCCAATACGCCGGTGATTCCCGTGGGTGCGTATTATCCCAACGGAACGGTGTTGCAGGATGCGATCAGCGGCGCCACTTACACAGTCTCCGGCGGCAATGTGAGTCTAACGTTGAACGCGATTAGCGGCGTTCTGCTGCTGCCCGCGCCCGCTACCGCGGACCTCACGCCTCCCACGGCGATCTTCGGTCTGACGCCCACAACGAACGGCATAACGGTCAAGATCGTCGCCAGCGACACCGGCAGCGGCGTCAGCCAGATTTTCTACTGGGTGGATGGCGGCGCGGTAACCCGCGTCGCGGCATCCACCGCAAACGTCAATGTAAGCGGGGCCGGCGCGCACACTGTAGGGGTACGGGTCCTCGATAACGCCGGCAATATCAGCCAGCAATACACGCAGGCGGTGAACATCGATCCCGGCCCGCCTGTAATTTCGCGGAGCTTGACTGACGTTCGATGACGATGAGGCCGGCCGGAAGGCCCGCGGAGACCTCTCTGCGCCTGGCATGTTGCGGATGTTCGTCAACTTAGTGGCGGAACCGCCTGGGTTCCTTCTACCGCACGCGCTGTGTCAGCCGCACCGTGATCGTGGTGGGCGTGACGACTTCCATCGCGATCCCGGGCGGCAAGTTCAAATTCCCCGAACGGACCGGCAGATTCAGCGTCCCGGCGCGCGCCCCTCGCAGATTGAAGCTGGCCACCAGCCGTGTCAGTCCGACCGAATCCATCAACAATGCGCCCCCGCGCACTTGCACATCCAGGCGGTCGGTGCGCGTCGAGATGTCCATACCTTCAGGCACGCTCACAAACTGCACCGGCACGCTGACCGTGCGCACCGTGGTTCCGGTGGAGAGTACCGAGGCGCTCCAGATGGCCGCCGCCAGACCCAGCGCGGCAAATTTGACCGCCACGTTCGATAAGAACCACTGCCGCATCCTGCTCTGCAGGCCGTCCGCCGGTTGCGCGCAAAGCTTCTCCAGCATTTGCGCCGTCTTGGGCTGGTCGTCTAAGCGCACCATGCGGCGGGCCTCCATCAAGCTCACCTCTCCGCGTTCTTCGGATACCACCACCACCAGCGCGTCGCAGCGTTCGGAGAGACCCATCGCCGCCCGATGCCGCGTACCGTAATAGCTGGGCACCCGCTCGCGCTCGGTCAACGGCAGCACGGCGGCGGCGCGCACAATGCGGTCGCCGCGAACGATCACCGCGCCGTCGTGGACGGGCGAAGTCTTCTGGAAAATGGCTTCCAGAATTTCGGGCGAAACCCCCGCTTCCAGCACAATGCCGCCACTGACTAACTCGGTGACCGCGTTGCGGCGCACAATCACAATCAGCGCGCCCACCGATGCGCCCGCCAGATGGAAGGCCGCCTGGGCAATCGACTGATAAGTTTCGTTGTGGCGGGAGGCGGCCTGCGACCGCCAGTTCAGCAGGCTGTCGAGCCGCATGAAGAAGCGCCGCAGCTCCGCCTGGAAAACCAGCAGTAGCACCATAATCGCCAGGATGGCCGCTCCGTCCAGCACCCAGCTAGTCAGCACCAGGTCGAAATGCCGCGACACTAAAGCTCCGGCGTGCAGCCCCAGCACCACCAGGGCTACGCGTAAAGCCCGCGCCTGCTGCGCCCATCGCAGCAGGATATACAGCGCGGCCGTCAACACCACGAAATCGACCGCGCTTTGCCAATGCGCCAGAATCAAAGGAATCATCCGTCTTTCCAATATCCTCCCATGCGCGGCGAACTACAATGGCTGCCGTAACCTCGGCGCGACGGGCGTCGTCTTTTAATGGAATCCACATATCCGGCCCATTGCGGCGCCACCGATTTGCGGCCGGTCCCGAATCAAAGATGAAATTATCCCTTTTTCTGTTGGCCCTACTAGTCGTGTCTTTCCCGCTTTGCGCGCAGACTGCCACGCTGCGCGGCCAAGTAATGGATGAAACCGGCGCAGTCGTGCCGGGCGCGACGATCTCGCTGAGCGGGCCGTCCGGCTTGGCCAAGACCGCCACCTCCGGCAACGATGGATCGTACTCGTTCATCGGATTGCCGTCCGGCAATTACACGGTCAGGGTATCCGCGCCGGATCTCACGCAGGCCCAGCCGGTCAAGATCGTGCTGCAGTCCAGCACGCAGTCCCTCGACCTGAAAATGAAAGTAGCCTCGGTGACGCAACAGGTGACGGTGCAGGAGAGCGCCGGCCCCAGCGTCTCCACGGACCCATCCAGCAACTCTACCGCCACGATTTTGCGCGGCGACGATCTGCAGGCGCTCTCCGACGACCCCGACGATTTGCAATCGGACTTGCAGGCGCTGGCCGGCCCATCCGCCGGTCCCGATGGCGGCGAAATCTACGTCGACGGGTTCAGCGGCGGCCAACTCCCCTCTAAGGACTCCATCCGCGAAGTGCGCATCAACCAGAATCCCTTCTCGCCCGAATACTCCAAACTGGGCTACGGCCGCATCGAGATCCTCACCAAGCCCGGCACAGATAAGTTGCGGGGCCAGACCTTCTTCAACTTCGGCGACGACACTTTCAATTCGCGAAATCCTTACGCGCAGCAAAAGGCGCCGTTTCAAGTGGAGGAATTCGGCGGCACGGTCAGTGGGCCGCTGGGCAAACGCGCCTCTTTCATCCTGGACGCCGAGCGGCGAGACATCGACAATGGCTCGGTCATCGATGCGGTTACACTTGATCCGCAGACCTACGCAATCAATCCGTATACCGGCGTCCTGATCGCTCCGCAGCACCGCCTGCGAGTCAGTCCGCGCGTGGATTATCAACTGGGCCAGAACAATACTTTGATATTCCGTTACGGATTCACGCGCAACGACGCCAACGACCAGGGCATCGGCGGTTTCAACCTGCCTACCCGCGGATACTACACGCTCGAGCAGGACCACACAGTCCAGATCACGGACACCGCGGTGCTGGGGCCGAGCACGGTGAACGAGACGCGCTTCCAGTTCTTCCACGAGGAGAACCAGCAGCTTTCCAATAGCGCCGCGCCGGCCATTCTGGTGCTTGATTCTTTCAATACCGGCGGCGCGCAGACGGGCCGCAGCATCGACAACGAGAATTACTATGAAATGACAAACATCACCACCATCGTCAAAGGCGCGCACACGTGGAAGTTCGGCGCCCGCGCGCGCGGCCAGACGGTCGATAACACCTCGCCGGCGAACTTCGGCGGCACGTTCACTTTCGCTGGCGGCCTGGCGCCCGAGTTGGACGCGGAGAATCAGGAAGTGCTGGATGCCTCCGGCCAGCCCGTAATGACGTCCATCACGTCGATTCAGCAGTATCAACGGGCTCTGCAGGGCCTTCCCGGTGGTGGCGCGACGCAGTTCAGCATCGCGGCCGGCAATCCCTTTCTGGCCGTCAATCAGGCGGATGTGGGAGCTTTCGTCGGCGACGACTGGCGTGTGCGCCCCAACGTTACGCTGAGCCTGGGGCTGCGCTATGAGATGCAAACCAATATAAGCGATGCGCGGGACTTCGCGCCTCGATTGGGCTTCGCCTGGGCGCCTGGATCGAAACAGATTGGAATGCATCCAAAGTTTGTCATTCGCGGCGGATTCGGCATGTTTTACTCGCGCTTCGACATCTCCAACATCGAGACCGCCGAGCGTTACAACGGGATTGTGCAGCAGGACTACATCGTCAACAACCCAACTTTCTTCCCCACTATCCCGACCATCGCGCAACTGCTGGCCATGCCGGGAATTCAGTCCACGCAGACTATTCAAGAGCTTAGCTCCACATTGCGGGCGCCGTATATCATGCAATCGGCGATCACCGTGGAGCGGCAGGTGGTGAGCAATACAACGGTTTCGGTGACTTACACAAACTCACACGGGCTGCACATGCTGCGGTCCGAGGAATTCAACGCTCCGGGTCCCGTGTATCTGATGGAGTCTTCCGGACTCTACAACCAGAACCAGCTTATTACCAACGTCAACTCCCGGATGAACAATAACTTTTCTCTATTCGGCTATTACACGCTGAATTACGCTATGAGCAACACCGATGGGCTTGGCACCTTCCCGGCGAAGCCTTATAGCATGGTCGGAGAGTACGGTCCCGCCGCCACGGATATTCGCAATCGCCTGTTCATCGGCGGATCGTTGAACACTAAGTGGAACCTACGGCTGAGTCCGTTTATTGTGGTGCAATCCGGCGCGCCTTATAACATCACCGTTGGCGAGGATATTTACGGAGATACTCTGTTTAACGCGCGGCCGGGAATTCCCACGGACCTGAGCAAGCCGGGCCTGATCGATACGGTGTACGGCTGGCTCGATCCGAATCCCACGCCCGGAGAGCAGCTTCTGCCACGCAACTACGGACGGGGTCCGGGCCTGATTTCGGTGAACGCGCGGCTCGGCAAGACCTGGGGCTTCGGGCCGGAGCGGGAAGGCGCCAGCGGAGCGAGCGCTTTGGGGGCCGGTCATAATTCCGGATTTCACAGTATCTTCTCGGATGTCTCGACCGGCAGGCGTTATAATTTGACTGCTTCGATTTCCGCACGCAATCTGCTGAACCATGTGAATGAAGGCCCCATCGTCGGCCAGATCACATCGCCGCTGTTTGGCGAGGCCAATTCCGTGGCCGGCGGGTATGGGGCATACGCTGAAACGGCTAACAACCGGCGGCTGGAACTGCAGATGCGGTTTACGTTTTAGGCCTCGCACGTTCTCAACGTGTCGTGTCCGCACTCCTGCGGACACCACTTGGCCTACGAAGATGAGCTTCAACGCGCATGTGCTGATGGAGAATCGAAACGGATTAATAGCCGATACCGAGGTACTGCAAGCCAACGGCTCCGCGGAACGCTATGCGGCGCCGATCATGGTAGAGGCGATTCCGGGCGATCAACCCTGACGGTGGGAGCCAGACAAGAATTATGAAACGAAGGATTTTGTAGCCGAGGTACGGCATATGAGAGCCACACCGCATCTGACGCAAAACATCCATGCCCGGCGCAGCAGTGCCGTTGATGGGCGCACGACGCGGCATGCCGGATACGCCATCAGCCAGATCAAGCGGAAAGGGTGGAAGAGATCTTCGGTTGGATGAAGACGGTGGGTGGCATGCGGAAGCTGCGGCATCGGGGACTGCACTTAGTAGGCTGGATGCTCACCTTCGCAGCAGCAGCATACAATCTGATGCGGATACGGAACCGAGTACCGGCAATTGCTGGAGAGAACGCATCACGAGCACCCACATGGTCGTGGGTTTCACGAATCGCGCTGGGCGCGCCGCGGACTGTGTATTACGCTTTCCCCGAGCCCGGGATCCGTCTCAAACCACTTTTGTGGAAACTCGTCTCTAGAGAAGTTCGTCTCGTGCCCTCTTTCGCAGCTCGTCTTGCCACGACATCCGGTCCTTTTGGGCAAGGACTAGCGAGGTCAGTCGATGTTGCCACGTCGCCCTAATCTCTCCAACCGGGCTTCGGCGCATTCGACGCACACGAAGAACGACTGCGTATCAATCGCATGTGAGCTTGTGACGGTTGATCTCACGACTATGCCACCTGTTGGCCCTGGCTCGGTAAGGCTTCTAAATCGCCGGCCCAATCCGGTGTTCCGATTCGTTACCGCAGCCGGGCGAACTCTGCCTTGGCCTGTCGCAGCGCCCGCGCATCCGCGTCGGCCTCTTTCCACAGGACCAAAAAGTCCCGGTATGCGGCGCGCGCTTTCTCCGTATCGCCGGTTAGCGCGTAAGCCCTGCCGAGGCCCAAGTGCGCCAGAGCGCCCGCCACGAAGTTTCTTGTCACACCGGGATGGTCTAGAATCCCTTTGAATTGGATGGCAGCCGCGGCGCCTTGGCGGGCGGCCAACATGGCCTCGCCTCGCTCGTAGGCGGACGACGTTGTATCGTCGCCAGACAGGTCATATGGAGCAATTGCCGACAACGCAGCGATCCCCTTGCCGGCTTCTCCCTGGTTCAGAAAAATGGCCCCTTGGATCATGACTTTGGCGATCCCCACTTGCGTGTCTTCCGGGAAGCGCTTCGACAGATCGGCGGCCACCCGCGTGGCGTCGCTCGAATCTCCAACCATCCCCAAGGCGGTGGCTGCCATCCGTTCGATGTCCTTGCCTTTGTCTTTTGATAGCGCCAGGGCCGCCAGGGCTTGCCGCTTTGCGAATTCCCGGTTTCCGGCCAAGGCTTCGGACATGGCTTCCTCGGCAAGGTAGCTGGCGGCGTCCTCATTGTTTTGGGTCCGTTTCGCGCCCTCCGCCGCTTGCCGTGTCAGATCCCGCGCGCGGGCGAATTGTCCAGCGGATGCGGCGCTATACGATTCCACATCCAGCATGAGGTTCCCGTAACCAGGCTTGGCGCTGACGATCGCCGCCTCCTTACGCATGCCTTCCGGATCGTGCCGCAAGAAGTCGATTTGGTATAGGTATGCGTGAAGGATCGGGAAATCCAGATTGTGGGCTTGGGCATCCCGCGCGGCAACTTCGGCCTCCTCCAGACGATTCAGAAAAATGTAACCTGTGACCAGTTCCCGATAAGCGGCCGCGGCTCCGGGTGTTAGTCGGAAGCTCTCTTTCGCCGCTGCCAGAGCCTTCTCGTGTTCCCCGAGGATATTGTAGACCTTCTCCAGGTTGGAAAAGGGCGCACCGTCGCGCGGATAGTTTTGCGCCCACAACTCCAAGGTCTTGCGTGCCGCTTCCAGGTTGCCAGTATTGAACATTTCGTAGTGCGATGCCAGGTAGAACCTTTCGCGATCGCTTACCCGGTCGCGCAGCTCGTACGCCTTGCGCGCACTTTCGGCGGCCCGGACGGTATCGCCCATGGAGCTGTAACAGACTGCCAGGCGCCCATAGGCCATCGCGAAGTTAGGATCCAACCTAATAGCTTGTTCGAACCTAGGAATAGCCGCGGCGCCATTAGTTTCCGCGTACATCGAATGGGAGCCCAAGCTGTAGGCCTCCAGTGCCTCCAGCGATCCGGTAGTCACGCTCTCCGGCGGCGCGTCGTACTTTTCCACTGATGCCAGCGATTCACCTAGTCTCCGGCGCAGCCTGGTGGCGGCTTCGCCCAACGCTTTCAGAACCTGTTCTTTGCCAGGGGCGGTTATCTGCTCGTCGGCCAGTAAATCGCCGTTGCGGCAGTTCACCGCCCGTAGCCCAAGCACGTACTGGCTCCCCAGGGTGGAAATGGAACCTTCAATGGTGGCTGTACTTCCTGTACGTTGGCAGACACCCCGCGCCAGCGCCACCGTGAGCTTGGCGTCCTTGGGCTGGGTCATCAGCGGCAGTGTTTGGGCGATGCGCGACTCGGAAAGCAGGCTTAGAAACGGCGATTGCTCCAGTTGTGCGGAGAGCCCCTGGCGCAGCGTCCCGTCAAAAAGCGCGTCGCCCGTAGTGTTGTCGAACTCCGCCAGCACCACCACGTTCTTGCCGGTGAGCTTGTGCGCCGAGCGCGAGTAGAACAAAACTCCCGCGGCGATGACAGCCACAGCCAGAGCTGCCGCCGCTATGAACCATCCTCGGCGCCGCCCAGCCGCGCTACGCGGTTCGGCCGGGAAGGATTTGGACGGCAGCCGGCCGGAGTCGCTGTCGCGTTTCAGACGCTTCAGATCTCCGCGGATATCCGAAGCGTGCTGGTACCGCACTTCCCGATCCTCTTCGAGCGCCTTAGCGATAATCCGGTCCAACTCTACCGGGACCTGGGGATTTCGCCCGGAGGCCGGTTCCAGCGCTTTTCCGGGGAGCGTCCCCGTGGCCATTTCATAGAGCACGGCCCCGAAACTGAAGAGGTCTGTTCGCGCGTCCAATTTTTCGCCGCGCATCTGCTCCGGCGACATATATCCGGGTGTGCCGGCGACGCCGGAAATCGCGGCGACGTCCGGCGTCTTCGACCCGGTCGGCGCTACGTCCTGGTGGCCCTCCCGGCGCAGCTTCGCCAAACCAAAATCGAGGATCTTCGCCTGGCCTCGCGCGGTAATGAACAGGTTGGCGGGCTTCAGGTCGCGATGGACGATCCCCGCGGAGTGCGCCGCTTCCAGTCCATCCGCAATCTCGATGCCCCATGTCAGCAAAGCGTCGGCTGAAATGCTCCCGGCTTCCAAACGGCGCTTCAGGGTATCGCCTTCGAGCAGTTCCATGGCCAGGAAAGGCCGCCCTTCCCGCTCTCCGATATCGTACACCGTGCAGATATTCGGATGACTGATGGCGGCCGCCGCGCGGGCTTCCCTTTCGAAGAGTTCCACGGCGGCGCTGTCGTGGGTCAATTCATCGGCAATGAATTTCACCGCCACGTCTCGATCCAGGCGCGTATCGCGCGCCTTCCATACTTCTCCCATACCGCCGCGGCCCAGTATCTCCACGAGCTGGAATCGGTCGGCTGCGGCGGTAGGGACGCCGGCCGGACTGCTACGTGCGCTTCCCGAAATGCCACTTTCAAACGCCACCCGGTAGCCGCCCACCGGAATGCTAAAGCGCAAATCGTCGTGGGCGCCCTCGCCAGCGTAGTAGCGTTCCAGGCGCGTACGCAGGCGGCCCACCTCCACCCGCACCATGGAGTGAAAACGCGGGTCGAACGAGACGTCCCGGTCCCAGACCTCGGCCGCGATGACGAACTCCTTCAATCCGTCCGCCTCGCCTTTCAGAGTGGTCTCGACCAGGAAGGCCAGCAGGCGGCGATGCCGCGCGCTTTCCCGAAAAGCGCTGCTCGACTCCAGCACAGCCAATTGCGTACGGATCGCGGACGGGTTGGATGCGGCTGCGCTCATGGGGCGGGCTTGACCCATCATGCACCAGCGATTACAGCAGATGCAAGTTATTGCAAACACGATGTAACCTGCCGCTGTGACCGTTTCAATGGCGGTTGAAACTTCACAGTGGCGGCGCCGCACCGTATTCTGCCTACTGAGACGTGGTCGGCGCGGTGGAATCGCGGCTCCCACGCAGATTCGATCAAAAACTGAAAGGAAAACGAAACAAAATGAAACAGACGATTAGCATCAAACTATTGGCAGTGGCGGGGCTTCTGATGCCTTGCGCATTCGGCGCCACCAACCTTATCGTGAACGGCAGTTTCGAAAGGCCGGTGGTGCCTGTGGGAGGCTTCACGAACTTCGATACAGGCACTTCGTCCTTGGGAGGCTGGCAGGTGGTGGGGGCACCGGGCAATGTGAGTGTCGTCAACACTACATACATAGGAAATGGCTTCACCTGGCCGGCGGCGGTTGGCGAGCAATGGCTCGACCTGACGGGAGATGGAAGCAACACCGCGACGGGAGTCCAGCAGACCGTCGCCACAACCGCCGGTACGACATACAGCCTGACTTTTTATGTCGGCAATCCCAACGATCCGGGCGGCCCCGACGGCAATACCAGCACTGTGAACGTCTTCGTAAACGGCGCCCAAACCTTCGCGATCACCAACTTGGCTGGGGCGGGATTGACTTACATATTCTGGCAGCGGTACACCACCACGTTTGTGGCGGCTTCATCCGAGACCACTCTCGCCTTTATGAACGGCGATGGGCCCACCGACAACACCAATGGCTTGGATGGGATCTCGCTGGTCGCCCAGGCGCCTCCGGCGAATCAACCGGATACGCAGACCGGCCAAAATCAGTAGTCGCACTTCCGGAAGCGCGCGGCCCGGGACGTCGCGCGCTAACCTTGTCCAGCTCCGGTCACGCGTTCTTTTCCAGCCACAGTAATTAGCCTTCCCGGAAGGCGCTGTGATAGCGAAATGGAATCGAACGAATGATGGATGCCGAGGTTGAGCGCAAACAAACATTGCCGCAGCAGCCAAATCTCGTTGTTGATCTCGGGCAACTCCTTCACTCTTTCCCGACCGGCGCAAGCAATTTCCGATGGATCCTGGAGTGTCAAAGGAGTCGGCCCCACCACTTGCGTAGAGCATCGTAATGGCGGTCCCGAAGGCGGTTCGAGTCGGCAGCGAAGGGCGGGCTGGCCGCCTACCGGATTCGCGCCAATTTTCCCCAAGTTATACTATCGGACAAATCGCAAATGGCCAAATGAAAAAAACTAAACTGGGAGCGGACATCTGTCCGCCTCCCGATGAACCGGACCTGCCGACGGATTTACCCTTGCTGGAAAACGCCACCGCTCTGTTTCGCAACCGCGAGGTGGAGCTTCACGAATGCCTCATTGAAAATCTCAACCTCGTGGCCGTGGCTACCAGCTTGCGGCTGGAGACCTGCGTTCTCAAGGCTGTGAAGCTAACCAACGGTAATCTGCCGAACCTACGTATGCGCGATGTTCGCCTTGATGGCTGCGACCTAGCCAATGTCGACGCGCGCGGTCTGAACGCTGTGCGCGTCGAGTTCCTGAATTGCCGAATGACGGGCTTGCGCGCCGCCGAGGCGGATTTTCAAAACGTTCGCATGCTCCGAGGGGACCAGCGCTATTGCCAATTCCGCTTCGGCGCCTTCAAATCCGCATGGTTCGAATCCGCCAATTTCGAAGAGGCCGACTTCCAGGGCACCGATCTGCGTGGCGCACGGTTCCTAAACTGCCACCTCCGGAGCGCCGAAATGAGCCGCGTGACGCTCGTGGGAGCCGACTTGTGCGGATCTCATGTCGAGGGTCTGCGCCTTAGCGCCCCTGATATTTTCGGCGCGACGGTGGATGCGCCGCAGGCCATGGTTTTCGCCGCCCTTCTCGGCATCAGGATACGCCGATCCGCCGTAGCACCTAAGTCCCCGAAGCTCCTAGAGGAGCGCGGGCCACATCCAGCCACCGCAGAACTCGCATAGAATAGCAGCGGTTGGTGTCGTTCGCAAAGGCCCGGATGCCTGAAGCTTTGCCGGCCGCGCAGAACAGCCCCAGCTTCGCGAATGGCTGCTGCACGATGTTCACCGCCTTCCAGGGCGAGGCCCCGCCCGAATCAGATCTCAGACGCGCCGTAGCAGCAGCGCGGAATTCTTGCTTCCGAACGCGATGCAATTGGACACGGCATGCTCGATATCCATCCGGCGGGCGACATCCGGGATATAGTCCAGGTCGCACTGGGGGTCCGGCTCTTCGACGTTGATGGTGGGATGGACCACGCCATCCCGCATGGCCAGGAGCGTAGCCGCTATGCCGGCCGCGCCGCAGGCCCCTTGCGGATGCCCGATCAGGCTCTTTAGCGACGATCCCGCCAGTTTATACGCGTGACCGTTGAAGGCCAGCTTAACTGCGCGAGTCTCGATCCGGTCGTTCAATTCGGTGGCTGTGCCATGGTAATTCACGTACTGCACATCGCCGGGCCCGATGCCGCCTTCGTCCATCGCCAACTGCATGGTACGGGCCGGCTCTTCGCCGCACTCTTCCAGGCGCACGCGGTGATAGGCTTCGCATGTGGAGCCGTATCCCGCCACTTCGCCATAAATGTGCGCGCCCCGGGAGCGGGCCCGTTCCAGATCCTCCATGACGAAGAACCAAGCACCCTCGGCGATCACGAAGCCGTCCCGGTCACGCGAAAAAGGCCGCGAAGCCCGTTCGGGCTCCGAATTCCAGCGCGTGCTCATGATGCGCATCAGGACGAACCCGCGCAGGATCAGCGGCGCGATGGGCGCGTCCACGCCGCCCGCCACCATGGTGTCCAGCACGCCGGCCTGAATGTTGCGATAGGCATAGCCAATGGCGTCCGTAGAGGAGGTGCATCCCGTCGAAATGATGTGGCTCATGCCGCGAAAACCGAACCGCATCGAGATTTCGCTGGCCAGCGTGCCAATGGTAGATGTCGGAATCACGTATACGCTGCACTGCTTCTGTTTGCCGGAATAATATAGGCGGTACTGCTCCTCGGTGAACTCCAGGCTGCCGCCTCCGGAGCCGACGATGACGCCGATTTGGCGCAGTTCCTCGCGGGTCATCGACTGGCAGTCGACGCCGGCGTCCTCCATCGCCTCCCGCACCGCGGCGGCGCCCAGCGGCACCACGCGCGACACGTGCTGGCGGTCTTTGGGATCGACGTATTTAGACTCGTCGAATCCCACCACCTCGCCGGCCACCTGCACGGGGGAGCCGCAGGGGTCGAACCGGCTGATGCGGCGCACCCCGCTGACCCCCTTGCGGCTGGCATCCCAAAAGGCCTCTCTGCCAATTCCATTGGGGCTCACGGCCCCGATTCCGGTGATGACGACACGACGTTTCATTTGCGCTGACGTTTTGCCTTTACCAATAGGACAGTATAGGCTGATTTCATGGGCGATGGTGGGAACCCACGCAAGAAACCCGCGGCGAAGTGCCTCCCGGCCGGCCCGAAGGCCGGTATTATCGCCGTCCTAACTCTTTCCGGATGGCGGGCGCTCACTCCGGCCCACATAATGGCCACGACCTTCCCTGGCGAAGTTGCACTGGATCGGGATTTCACCTTCCCAACCGCGGCGGGGTTCGCGCTCTATCTGGTCCTCCGCGGGATCATCGGCGCTCTATTCGAACTCACCCTCGCAAGCCGTAATGCCGGTCTCCAGATCGTCCCGGTCGGAGCGCTGGCAGATTCCGGCCGGGATTGCATCTCGTTCGCTACTCCGTGGCGGAACATCAACCCACTCATTACACTGTACACCCATCGCGGCCCCGCGATGGCGAGCCATTCCCGTGCGGGGTAGAACCCGCAAGCAGGCCTTGCGGGAATTTCTGGCAAGCGGCCGCATTACTGCGATCGGCGAAAATGAATGGCAGGCCGCATTGCGCACGCTGGCGCCGATCTCGGAAAGCTACCTGCGCGATCTGCTGCGCGCTGAGGGACTGCCGTTCGCGCAACCTTATGCGGGCATCCGCCAAAAATCGTTCGCGGATCTGGAGCGCGATTTGCGCGACATGCTGGCGGTCTATGCGGAAGCCATGCGGACGGCCGACCGGCTGAGGGCCCGCTATTGCCGGCGGCAGGTGATCGCCGCGAAGGACCATGCACGCTTCCTGGTGCGCCACGCCAAGACCTCGCCGGAAAAAAAGGCGCAGAAAGAGGAGATGGCGCATTGGATGCTCGTTTGGCTGGAGAATCCGGACGTGTTTCCGGCCTGGGTCGAGATCCGGAAGCGCTATTGCAGTTCAACGGACTCGACCTGAACGGTTTCGCCATCCAAGGTGCCGGTCACTTTGGCCTTCAGGTCCTTTTCTTTGCTGGTGGCTTTCAAGGCGGCCAATGCCTTGGCGTTGCCGGCTTCATCGAACTTCACGAATTTGCCGTCGGCCAACACCAAGCCATAGCCGCTCTTGGAGCAGCCGATGGCGCACTTCGTGGTGTGGCCCGCTAGATCCTGGTTCTTGCACATTACGTCCACCAGCGTTCCGTTCCAGGTATCGGCGAACGCCAGGGAAGAAAACAAAGTCAACAATCCGGCCACTCGTTTCATGCAGCAGATTATAGCAGGTAGGACAGGCCTCATTCTATTGATCGGCGCTGCAACTCGCTTCTGATTTCCATCCAAATATTGAAATACAGCCATTCCGGCGGAGCGTCCGGCTCTTCAAAATGGTCCGGCCGCAGAATCAGGTCGCCGGTGCGGAGCAGAATTTCCCGCACGTTTGGATTTTGTTCCAGCTTGGCCCGCATGGCCGCCACAATTAACCGGTAATGCGCGCCTTTCGCCTTGGACCGGTACGGCATCCGGCGACCCTCGAAGGTCACCCAGCCGATCCCCATCTTGCGCATGTTCGCCTCGGCCAGGGCCCCCGCATCTTTGGCTTCGAACGCCGTCATCCGCGCCACCTCTTCGCGCGTGTGCACCCACGTTATTCCCGCCGCCGCGCGCGCATCCTGCGGGCCTTCCGGATACAGCATCATCTGCCAGAATCCCTCGACGCTGGCATAGCGTTTACCGTGAAATATAAATAGAGTTGCGGCGAAGTTGGACAGAATTCCCAGTTCGTTGCGTTTGGAAAGAATCACCTCGCCGGGCTTGGCGGCTTGCGGCAGGATCTCCCACACCGCTTTTTGATCCTCGGGAACCGGCGTCCACCAATGCGCCGGATACTGCGCGCAGGCCGCCCCGCAGGTAATGAGAGCCAAATAAACAGCGGTTTGGATTGACCAGCCGATACAGTACCTCTTTCTCGATGCCAGCGATCATTTTATTGTTTCACTCCAACCCGGATGCTAAAATTCGGCCAAAGCAATTTAAGGAGGTAAGCAATGCGCAGACGCCAGGATCGGCTATGTCCGCTTTGGACGGCCGCGATATTGACGGTAGCGGTTCCCCAGGCCCTATTCCCGGTTACGCCAGAGTCCTTCGATGCGCCGAGGGGCTTTTTGGACGGCGGTTCTCCCTTCGCCGTAGCCGTTGCGGACTTCAATGGGGACGGAAAGTTGGACTTGGCGGTGGCCAATGGCCCCGGCAGCGTCTCAATCCTGTTGGGGAACGGCAAAGGCACTTTTCGACCGAAGGCGAGCTATCGTGTCGGAGACGACGCTTTCTCTCTGGTGGTAGCGGACTTCAACGGGGATGGCCGGCCGGACTTGGCGGTAGGCAGCTCCGCAAGCGGCACTCTAACGATCCTGCTGGGGAACGGCGACGGCACTTTTCAACCGGCGATGCAGCACCCCGCGGGAGTTGCGCCGGTAGTGGGCGACTTCAATGGGGACGGCAAGCCGGACCTCGCGGTGGACGCCCGGGGGGACCAAGGCGTTTCAATCTTGCTGGGCAACGGCGACGGCACTTTTCAACCCGCAGTGACCTACCCCGTGGGGGGTGCGGCCGATTCGATGGCTGTCGGAGATTTCAATGGCGATGGAAAGGCGGATCTCGCGGTTCTGGTCTCCCCCTCCAGCGACGCTCCCATGCTGTCGATCCTGTTGGGCAATGGCGACGGCACATTCCAGCCAGCGGTGGACTTCGCTACGGCTCCCCCTGGCCCCAGTTCCGTGGCGGCTGGGGACTTCAACGGTGACGGAAAGGCGGATCTTGCCCTTACCACTTACGGTTCCATCTCCATCCTGTTGAGCAACGGCGATGGCACTTTCCAGCCGGCGGTTAACTACGCAGTGGGATCGCCTGAGTCCGCGGTTGTAGGAGACCTGGTTGTGGGGGACCTAAATGGCGATGGCAAACCGGATATCGCGGCGGCTGTGTCCAGCGGAGTCTCAATCCTGCTGGCCAATGGCCATGGCGCCTTCCAGCCGGCTGCCTACTACAATTCTGGAGGCAATCCCGTCTCCCTGGGCTTTAGTAGCTCCTTCGCGTTAGGTGATTTCAACGGCGATGGAAACCTCGATTTGGCTGTGGTGGACTCCGATAACGGCATCGTCGGGATCATGTTGGGCAATGGCCAAGGCGAATTTGAGCACCCCGCCACCTATCCCGGTTTCGATAAGGCCGGGAACTGCTGCTACGCCATCGCTGTGGGCGACTTCAATGGGGATGGAAAGCCGGATCTGGTGACCGCCGACGAGGGGTTCGGCGCCGTTTCAGTTCGGTTGGGAGAAGGCAACGGCGCTTTCCTGCCGCGCCAGGCCTTCTCTGTGGGATATCGCCCGGTAGCTGTGGCCGAGGGGGACTTCAATGGCGATGGAAAGCTGGATGTTGTGGTAGCTAACGGCGGTCCCGATGCCGATAACGTGTCCATCATGCTGGGCAACGGCGACGGCACGCTCCAGCCCGCAGTGCACTACGCTTCGGGTGGCAGCACGCCTACTTCCGTAGCCGTGGGCGACTTCAATGGAGATGGCAAGCCGGATCTCGCCGTGGCCAACCAGTCCAGCGCCTCCAATTCGGTTTCGATTCTGCTGGGCAACGGCGACGGCACTTTTCAGACGGCAGTGATCTACCCTGCACCCAGCGCGCCCCAATCGGTGGCCATTGGAGATTTCAACGGCGATGGCAAGCTTGACATCGCGGTGGCGGTCTCCAATGGCGTTTCAAGCCTGCTTGGAAATGGCGATGGCACATTCCAGCCAGCGGTAAATTATATAACCGGCCAGCCCGCCATAATCGATGGACCCGCCGCGTTTTTCGTTGCGATCGGGGACTTCAATGGCGACGGAAAGCTGGATCTGGCGGTGGCCAACGAAGGTTCGGATGGCCCAGGGGAAGTCTACTTCGTCGCAATCCTGCTGGGCAACGGTGACGGAACGTTTCAGCCGGCGGCGACGATCTACCCTTTAACGGAAGCTCTATCCATTGCGGTAGCGGACTTCAACGGGGATGGTAGGCTGGACTTGGCGCTGGCCAACTACAGCGGCACGTCGATCCTTCTGGGCAATGGAGACGGCACTTTTCAGGCGCCATTGCTCTACGCTTCGGGTTATTGGGCCACCTCTCTGGCGGTGGGCGACTTCAACCTGGATGGCAAGCCAGACCTGGCGGTGGCAAACTATGGCTCCGACAGTATTGCGATAATGACCAACACCACGCCATAGCGGGACCGTTTGGACGGAATGCATAAGGAGGCAAGCAATGTATAGCGGATGGTGGAATCGACGATGCCCCATGTGGGCCGTCGCGGTATTGACGGTTGCGGCGCCCCGAGCGCTGTTTCCGGTATCACCGGTGTCCTTCGATGCCCCCAGGGCGCTTCTGGCCGGAGGGTGCCCATGGGCGGAGGCCGTTGCGGACTTCAATGGCGATGGCAAGCCTGATTTGGCCGTGACAAGTTCCTGCTCTGAAGACGATACGGTCTCAATCCTGCTGGGGAACGGCAATGGCACATTTCGGCCAGCCGTGAACTATCGTGTTGGAAATACGGCTTTCGCCCTGGTGGTAGGCGACTTCAACGGGGACGGCAAGCTGGATCTCGCGGTAGCCAACGAGTATTCCGACAGCATCTCCATCCTGCTGGGCAACGGCGACGGCACTTTTCGACCGGCGCTGAACTCCGGCGTGCACCAACCTCTCGCTCTGGCCGTGGGGGACTTCAATGGGGATGGCAAACTGGATCTCGCGGTCGCCAGCTACGGCCCCGTCTCGATCCTGCTGGGCAATGGAGATGGCGCCTTTCGGGCAGCGGTGACCTACCCAGTGTCGGGTGCAGCTTATGCCGTAGCCGTGGGCGACTTCAATGGCGACGGAAAGGCCGATCTCGCAGTCGCCGGCTATGGTTCCAAAAACGTTTCAATTCTCGTGGGCAAGGGCGATGGAACACTCCAGCCAGCGGTCTACTATGCCATAGGATCCGAGCCTAGTTCCTTAGCTGTTGGAGACTTCAATGGCGACGGAAAAGCGGACCTTGTGGTTACGGATAGTGCCATTTCCATTCTGCTGGGTAATGGCGATGGCACGTTCCAGCCACCCGTCAATTACGCCGTGGGATCTGAGGCTATAACATATTGGCCGTCGGGAGAAGTAATTGTTGGGGATCTAACTGGAAATGGCAAGCTGGATCTGGCGGTCGCGGTCGCTAATGGAGTGTCAATCCTGCTGGGGAATGGCGACGGCACTTTCGAGTCTGCCGCCAACTACAATTCCGGAGGCAGTCCCGAATCCCTAGCTGTGGGCGACTTCAACGGCGATGGAAAGCCCGACCTGGCGGTGGTGGACCTGAGTGGCGGCATCGTCGCGATTATGCTGGGCAACGGCCAAGGAGAATTCGTGCATCCGGCCACTTATCCCGGTTTCGATAAGGCCGGGGATTGCTGTTATGCCATCGCTGTGGGGGACTTCAATGGAGATGGAAAGCCGGATCTGGTAACAGCCGACGAGGGCTTCGCTGCCGTTTCAGTGCGGTTGGGAGAGGGCAACGGCGCCTTCTTGCCGCGCAAGGCATTTTCAGTGGGATATCGGCCGGTAGCCGTAGCCGTCGGGGACCTCAACGGGGATGGAAAGCTGGATGTGGCCGTTGCCGGTGGCCCCGATGCCGACAACATCTCCGTCCTCCTTGGAAACGGCGATGGCACCCTGCAGCCCGCGGTGCACTACGCTTCGGGCGGCAGCACACCTACTTCTGTCGCAGTGGGCGACTTCAATGGAGATGGGAAGCTGGATCTCGCAGTGGCCAACCAATCCAGTTCCTCCAATTCTGTCTCGATTCTGCTGGGAAACGGGGACGGCACTTTTCAACCCGCAGCGATGTATTCCGCGCCCAGCGTGCCCGCATCGGTGGCTATTGGCGACTTCAATGGCGACGGGAAGCTTGACCTCGCGGTGGCGGTCGCCAACGGCGCTTCAATCCTGATGGGAAATGGCGATGGCACATTCCAGCCGGCGGTGAACTATACGACCGGCGCGCCTGCCATAATCGACGGACCCGCCGCGCTGTTTGTAGCCGTTGGGGATTTTAATGGCGACGGAAAGCTGGATCTGGCCGTAGCCAACGAAGGTTCCAATGGCCCAGGTGAAGTTTACTTCGTTGCAATCCTGCTGGGCCACGGTGACGGAACGTTTCAGCCGGCGGCGACGATCTACCCTTTAACCGAAGCTCTATCCATTGCGGTAGCGGACTTCAACGGAGATGGAAGGCTGGACTTGGCGCTGGTCAACTACAATGGCGCCGCGATCCTGCTGGGCAACGGCGACGGCACTTTTCAGCCACCGTCGATGTACGCTTCGGGATCCGCGGCTACCTCACTAGCCGTGGGGGACTTCAACTTGGATGGCAAACCGGACCTGGCAGTGGCGAACTATGGCTCCGACAGCATTGCGATCTTGACCAACACTACGCCATAGCGCATGATCGGCTCCAAAACTCCACTACCGCGCTAAAATACAAACAGGAGTGAACCATGTCTACTGTTTTGGTGTATGTGGTTTATGGCGGTACCGTCGCCCTCGCTCTAGTTTTCGTTTATCTTTTTCATGCGCGCTGGTACTGGCATGTATGCAGCGTGCCAGCGGCCTTGCCCGTGGGATTCTCGCCGTCGCTTCCCGGCTGGGATCTGGCCGACCCATGCGTGCACCGTTTTCACCGGCATGGTGGAACCGAGGACGCGCCACACCACGCGTAGATGCGGGGAATCTTCCGCCGCGCGCATGTACGTAAGATCCTCGTTTTGGCCGTCATCCTCGGAATGGCCTGCGTGGCTTACTGGACGCTACGGCTGTCTTGGGCGGACCACCTTTCCCGCGCCTTGGATGCCGAAACGGTGGCGCGCGCCGTGCGCCTGTCGCCGGGCGATGCGGACTTCCGCCTGAAGTTGGCGGCCGCGCGGCAAGCGGCAAGCGCCGATCCTGCAACGGCGTTGGAGGCCGCCGCAACCCTGGATCCCGGAAACGCGGACACCTGGATGCGGCTGGGCGTGGACGCTGAAATGCGCGGAGATCTGCGCGCCGCGGAGAGCAGTCTGCTACGGGCGGCGGACGCCAGCCACCAGTTCGCGCCGCGTTGGGCGCTGGCCAACTACTATTTCCGCCGCGGCGATGAAGCGCACTTCTGGCGGTGGGCCAGAGAGTCCTTGCGGATCGGCTATGGCGACCTGAATCCGGTTTTCCAGCTTTGCTGGCACATGCGGCAGGATGCCCGGCTGATCCTCGGGCGCGCCATCCCGGAGCGTCCCACGGTTCTGGACGCGTACGTCCAGTTCCTGACGCAACAAGGCCGCCTGGGCGTATCCGAACCGGCTGCCGTGAAGCTGGCGGGGCTGGCCACGAGTGAGGATCGGGCGACCCTGCTTGTCTGGTGCGATCGGGAAATAGAGGCGGGCGCGGTATCCGCTGCGCTGGAGGTCTGGAATGCGCTGTGCGCCAGGCATCTGGTGCCCTATCCGCCGCTGGACCCGGACCGTGCGCCCCTGACGGATGGCGGTTTCGCGGCGGAATCCGTTGGCGAGGGCTTCGCGTGGCGGTTGGCGCCGGCGGTTGGGATCGTAATTGGCCGGAATCCGGCGCCTCGATACCTCTGGGTGGATTTCAGCGGCGATCAACCGGAAACGTGGGCGCCGTTATGGCAATTCGTACCCGTGGCGCCGGGCGCGCGCTATCGTTTGCATTTCGAATATCGCACGTCGGAACTGCCTACCGCCAGCGGTTTGCGCTGGAGCGTACTCGACGGGCGCACCGGAGCCGATCTGGCAGCCACTTCGCCTTGGCTTTCGAGCTCTGATTGGAAGCCCGTGGAACTTGCCTTCACGACGCCGGCCAGCGGGCTATTGCGCTTGACTCTGACCTGCCTGCGCCTGCCCGGCGCTACCCGGATCGCAGGTTCGTTGGCTCTGCGCCATTTGTCGCTGGAGCGACAGCCGTGACCCGCGCGGCAGCCGCACTGGCGGCGTTGTTGAGCTATGCGATCCTCACGATCTGGATCGGCCAGCGCTGGGCGTGGGGCTTGGCGCAGTGCGCGGTTTTTGTGTTCGTGGCCGTCTGGGCCGCCGGACAGTGGCGGAATCCATCGCCAGTACACGGAAGCCTGTGGCTGGCGCCGCTAGTGGCCGCACCGGTTTGGGGCCTGCTGCAACTCGCCGCGCAGAGGACGGTTTATCGTTGGGGAACGGCGAATGCCGTACTGAATTGGGCCACCTGGCTGGCGCTGTTCTTTCTGGCGCTGCAGCTATTCCAACAATCCGCCGCGTGGCACTGGTTCCTGAGTTTCGCGGTGTATTTCGGCGCGGCTCTCGCGGTGCTATCCACGCTCCAGAACTTCACTTCGGAAGGCAAAATATTCTGGCTCTTTCCGAGCGGCTTTACGGTGGATGTGCTGGGCCCGTTCGTTAACCGGAACGAGTTTGCCGCCTTCCTGGAAATGATTCTGCCGATCGCGATGTGGCAGGCGTTGTGCGACCGCCGACGAGCGGTTGCCAATTACGCCTTCGCGGGCGCCATGCTCGCTTCGATAGTGGCGTCGGCTTCGCGCACCGGTTCCGTGCTGGCGTGCATGGAAGTGGCTGCGGTGCTGCTGCTGGCTTGGCGGTTTAGGCTGGCGCCGACAGGAACGGTGGCCCGCGGCCTGGCTGTCTTTGCCGTTATGGCCGTGCTCTTTATCGCCGTTGCCGGATGGCAGGCGCTGCGGCAGCGTCTCTGGCAAGTGGATCCGTTCGCCGGACGGCGCGAGTTGGCGGCCGCCTCACTGGCCATGCTGCACGATCGGCCGGCTATGGGTTTCGGATTGGGAAACTGGGCGCGCGCTTATCCGCATTACGCGATCTTCGACGACGGCACCTACGTGAACCAGGCGCACGACGATTGGCTGCAGTGGGCGGTGGAGGGAGGGGTGCCCTTCTTTTTGATCCTCTTATCCCTGGCCGCGATGGCGGTTCCGGCGGCGTTGAATTCGATTTGGGGCATCGGGCTGCTCTCGGTTTGGCTGCATTGCCTGGTTGATTACCCGCTGCAGCAGAGACCTGCCATCGGCGCGTGGTTCTTCGTGTTGTTGGGAGCGTTGGCTGCCAGCCGGAGCCGGGACCGCGATGCCTCCACCGGGTCCAACCGCGCCGCGCCGAGATCCCGTCAGTGACCAGCGACCTCCGCGTCTTTCGGTATCGCGCGAAAAGCTGGCGCGTATTGCCATATTCTTATGCAAACCATTTCACTGAAGTTGTCGGACGATCTTTTGGCCCAACTCGAACACGAGGCCAAGTCCAGACGTACGAGGAAATCTTCCCTAGTGCGTGAAAGTCTCGCAAAGAGATTCTCCAGGGAATCTACAGTCGGCGCGCCCTCTTGTTACGACCTGGCGCGCGATCTGGCCGGCAGCGTGCGCGGACTCCCCGAGGATCTCGCCGTGAATCCGGAATACATGAAAGGCTTTGGCCGGTGAAAGAAGGCCCGCGCCTGCTGGATACTGGCCTCTTGGTTAGCTTTCTTGCCGCGGACGCGAGACACCACGCATGGGCCGTCGAGCAATGGAAGTGGCTGCGCCCGCCGCTGCTAACCTGCGAGCCAGTCCTTGCGGAGCCGCATACCTTTTGAAACGGGATGGCCGAGATGCCGATGCGCTTTTTGATCTCCTGGAAAGGGGCGTGATTCGCATCGGGCTGGCGATGCAGGAGGGGCATGCGGATATCAGGGCGCTGATGCATCGCTATCGCAACCGGCCGATGTCCTTTGCCGACGCCTGCCTGGTGCGTCTCTCAGAGATTCACGCGACCGGAGAGGTCTTCACGCTGGACTCCGATTTCCCTACCGCCGCCATGGGAACAAAGTCATCCCGGTGCGGATGCCTGAGTGAAAGACGGGGTTGGAGCGGACAATTTGAAAAAGTCGTGAGAGGCAGGTCGCTAAGGAGCTAATGCTCGAGCGAGCGCCATGGAATCGTCGTCGCTCCAATCGTCGCGCGGTTCCGCCGCTAAGCGGGCGAAGGTCCACAGTCGAACGCGCTCGCGATCTACACCTAGCAGGTCGGCGATGCACCAGATCATGCCGTTCGGATCCGAGCGCAGCCTCGCAACGCAATTGAACAGGTGCTGCGTCGCATCATAGGCTGGATCGCCGACGAATGGCTTTGGATCGATGACGAGCCACGGCTCCCGCTGCGACCGAAGGACGTTGCCTGCGTGCAGATCGGTCGCCAGCAGCACCTTGGCAGGAGCGGTTCGCGACAACTCCTTGAATAGGTCGAGGCCTTCTTGAACCAGCCCTGCGTCGGGCCACAACTCGACGTCGGATAGGGTCTCGCCACTCCAATACTCCGTCAGAGCCGCCAAAGGACGAAAGACGTTCGGAGTTGGGGGCGATCGCCACAGCCGGCGCAGGAGACTTGCGATTACCAGGTCCTGCTCGGGCTCCGGCACTTCGCGCAACGCGGTCCCTGGCTGGCAACGCTCGATGAGCATGGCGCCGAGATCGTCGTCGGCCTCAAGGAGTCGCACCGTTGGATCTCCGTCCCAGAAGCGCAGCCCCTGGATTTCGTGGGCGCCCTCCATGTGGGGCATACCGAGTTTCAGTACCGCCGAGGTCCCGTCCGCGCGCGCCGCCGCTGCCGCCCACGCGCAACTCGTCTCCTCGTTGAACGGCGCACCGAGGACCAACGACCATCGGCGCTCCAGGTCTCGCAGGGTCTGGGGCAAACTGTCGAGCCATGCCGTGCGCCCGGGCGTCTTCCGGCAGTTGGCCGCCAGCCGGTCTGGAACCGTCAATGCCATCTCTTGATTTTCGCGCTTTAGGATGCGAGTCGATGGCCTTGGTCACCAGCCGGATGCCGGTGCGCGAGCCGGACGTTTTTGAAGTGGCCATACACTGGAATCATCACGAAGTTGTCCTGGGAGTTGCCCAAACGTCGGGAGGCCGGCTTTGGTCCCCAGACCGCGCCGAGCCAGAACACACAACGCGCCACGATACACTGAATCATGCACCACAGCTATCAAGACATAGCCAAAATGATCGACCATTCCCTGCTGAATCCCACCTTGACGGTGGACGATTTAGAGCGGGGCATTCAATTGGCGTTGGAGTACGACGTGGCCAGTGTCTGCATCATGCCGTATTACTTGAGGCGTTGCGCGGAGGCGCTGCGCGGCAGCCGAGTGAATGCCAGCACCACGATCGGCTTTCCGCATGGTGGCCATACCACCGCCATCAAGGTGGCGGAGGCGCGTCAGGCGCTCGCGGATGGCTGCCAGGAGCTCGACATGGTAGTGAATATCGGCAAAGTGCTCAGCGGCGACTGGAGCTATGTACGCGCGGATGTCGGCGCGGTGATCGAGGCGGCGCACGAGGATGGCCAGAAGGTCAAAGTGATTTTCGAGAATTGCTATCTAAGCGATGCGCAAAAGATCCGGCTATGCGAAATCTGCGGGGAGTTGCAGGCCGATTGGGTGAAGACATCCACCGGCTATGGCACGGGCGGAGCCACTATGGAAGATCTGGCGCTGATGCGGCGGCACTCGCCGGACTATGTGCAGGTGAAGGCCGCGGGCGGCGTGCGCGACCTGGACGCGCTGCTGCGGGTGCGCGCGCTGGGTGTGACCCGGGTGGGCGCCACGCGCACGGCGGCGATGCTGGAAGAGTGCAAGCAGCGGCTGTCCCTGGCGAGCGTTGGGTAGTACCGTCTCGCCGCGGACAGCTATGCCTTGGAGAGTTTACGCTGGATCCCTTTCTTGATGCGCTCGGCGAGCGTTCCAAAGGGCTGATCGGTGGAGACGTAGGTCCAGGTCGCTCCGCGCTCCAAGCGTTCTCCTTCCTGAAAATGGATCGCGCCATCGCGGATCTCGGCGGACGCCAACGCGGCGGCGATCTCTTCTTTCAAGCAGGCGTGAAAGTCCTCGTAAATTTCCCGCTCGCCAGTCAGAAACTTGTGCAGCGGGTCGGCGCCAGTCCACGACGCCCAATGGATGCCGCCCTTCAATGCCGCGACATTCGCCAGGTAGTCGGCCCACAGATCGTCGACGATTGCCAGAACCAATTGACGTCCGGCCCGTTCCAGGGCATCTTTACCGATAGCTTCGACCGGCGCGCAATATTGCTCCTCGGACGCCATGGAACGAAGACTCCAGGCGGGCGATAGCAGTATCTCGCGGCGTAAGGCGTACACTTCGCGGCGATGATATTCCGCGGCGCAGTCGTATTTCCAGAGCGTCTCCCGAATCTGCAGGTTCTGGCCTTCCGCGGTGCGCTGCACGCTGTCGATATCCGGGTTCCCCGCAATCCCGAAACGCACCAGCAGGTCGTCGTCGAGGCTAATGAAGAAGCGGGACATACCCGGATCTCCCTGCCGTCCGGCACGGCCGCGCAGTTGGTTGTCGATCCGCCTGGCCTCATGGCGATTTGTGCCAATCACGTACAGCCCGCCCAGTTCCACTACCTTCTCGCGGTCTTTCGGCGGATTCCCGCCCAACAGAATGTCGGTACCCCGTCCTGCCATGTTCGTGGAGACGGTAACCGCGCCGAGTGCACCTGCCTGTGCAATAATTTCCGATTCCGCCTCATCGTTCTTTGCGTTCAAGACCGAATGCTCCACACCGGCCGATTGCAACCGGTGGCTCAGCGCCTCTGATTCCTCGACGCTGGCCGTCCCCACCAGAATCGGACGCCCGGTCCGGTGGATTGTGCGAATTTCTTCCACCAGCGCGCGACTCCGGGCCTCCGCATCGGCAAATACAACATCAGGGAGATCCCGGCGAATTACGGGCCGATTTGTGGGGATTACGGTTACGGGGAGTTGGTACACCTGCCGGAACTCTTTGGCTTGCGTGGCTGCGGTGCCGGTCATACCGCAAACCCGCTCATACATTCCCACCAGGCTCTGCACCGTAATCGAACCAAGGATGCGGCCCTGCGCCTTAAGTCGCACACGTTCCTTTGCTTCGACGGCGGTTTGCAGGCCCGCCGGCCAGCGGCGGTTCTGGGCGATGCGGCCCTTGAACTCGTCCACCAATTCGATGGCGTCTTTCTTGACTACATAATCCACATCCCGTCTCAGCAGCGCATGCGCATGCAGCGAGTCCTGCACTGCGGTCAGGGCGCCAAGGTTTTGCTCGTCGAACAGGTTGCCACAACGGAGAGTTTCTTCCACGCTTTGGATGCCGGCATCGGTCAACTGGACGTTGCGCGCGAACTCATCGAGCGAGTAATGTACCTGCGGTTGAAGCTGGGCTACGACCGGATCGACACGCTGTGCGAGTGCGGCGCCCTCGGCCACTCCGCCCGCAATGACGAGAGGGATGCGAGCCTCGTCGATCAGGATGGAATCGGCTTCGTCGATGACGGCAAATGCAAACGGCCGCTGGACCAGTTCTTCCGCTCCGCGTGCCAAACCGTCCCGCAGGTAGTCGAAGGCTACCTCATTCGCGGTGGCATAGGTCACATCGCACATGTAAGCGGCGCGGCGCTCCTCGGCGGGCATGTTTTGCGAGATATGCGCGACGGAAAGTCCGAACCAGTCGTAAATCCCGCGCATCCATGCGGCATCGCGGCGCGCCAGATAGTCGTTGGCGGTTAACACATGTGTACCGCGGCCTTGGCGCGCACACCAAATTACCGCGGGTACGGCGGCAAGCGTCTTGCCCTCGCCGGTCTGCATCTCCGCGATATGCCCGCGTTGCAACGCTAAAGCGCCCAGGATCTGCACATCGAACATTTGCAACCCAAGCACGCGGCTTGCGACCACCGCGGCCAGCGCGAATGTTTCGACCACTCCCGCGTCGCGCCGCAAGCTTCGCGCCGCGAGCTTCAGCCGATCGCCGGTCAACCCGGATAACTCCTGCCGGCGCCGGGAAATTGCCCGCAGTCGGTCCTCGGACTCACGATTTGCGAGCCCCATAAGACGCCATACGTCTCTTAAAGACACAAGTCCCTTCCTTATTTCTCCAGATTTTTGTTGGACTGTTTGCGATTACGATGTACTACGAGAAGAGAGAAGAGGGAGGGGGCCGCTGGAACTGAACGGTCGCGTCCGGTTCGGACCGGGTTCGCGAAACGTACGCAGGTGCGGGTTGCGGGACCGGTACGTCCGCCCGAGTGCGCCGGACTTGCTGAGGGGTGTACTGTTCGGCGGCGGTGCAACAGACGATTGCGACGGACGTTGCGACACGCACGGACGGCGGCGCTGTCTGCGCTGAGAGCAACGCAAGCAACGCGGCGAATACGTATTTGGCTGCCGCTCCTGCCATTGATTTAAGCGTCTCACAGATGCGCCTGCCGCGCAAGGCACGAGGTACAAGGTAGCGGGGCTTGCTTCCGAAGGTGGCGTGGCGATGGCTGTCGGAGTGCGACTCAGCGATTGGGCGGGTACCTGTTGTCAATGGTGCGGGGGAAGCGCCGGGGTGCTTCACCTCGATTTGCGGGAGGTGCTATTCGAGAAATTGCTCTTCGGTTTGAATTGTCCACCGGCGCGCTCGATTCTCGCCTAAGGTCACTTCGTGGCCCGCCCACTTTCGAATTGCGGGAATGCGGTGCGACAAAAATGGCCGTGCGCGCTCTGCTTCCTTTCGGTGCGCCAAGGCAATGTCGCCCGCATACATTTGCAAATGATGCGTAGATGCGGCAAAGCGGCCAAAGACTGCCTCGTCGTCCCCCCATTTTGCCAGAACGTATTCAGTGAGGGGATCGATCTCCGGCTTTCCCTCAGCGTCTACAGACGGCGGCTGTAGATGATTCGCAATCATTCGCGCACCTTCGATTCCAGTCTCGGTTAGCCAGCGCCGAACGGAATCCAAGGGGAGCGTCTGAAAGAAACCTGACCGGGCACCGACCCGAAGGCGCCACCCGTGTTCTTCATCCAGTAGGGCCTTCCCGACAGTCGCCATAACAAGGTCGGGGTGCGCCTTCGCCAGCGTGGATAAAATGCCCCATGCGTGCTTCCGCTTGTTGTAGTCGTCGCCAGTAAGGCCCAGAATTGCCACTCTACAGGCCCGCTCAGGAGCCTCTGGCGCAAAGGCTTCAACCGCGCGCACCCACCAGTAATCGGTTCGGTCCTCCACGCGAGCACTCACCTCTAATACCCGCCACATCGCCTCGCGCTCAATCGCGTCAGAACTGCGGCCCTTCTGGACAGAGTGACCCACAAAGTCGACAGCGATGTGCAAGCTTTGGGAATCTCCTGCCCGGAGGAGCAACTCAAGCACAGTGCTCAAATCGGCGGAACTCATGCGGTCGAGGAGGACGCCAACGATGAAGTTTTGCAGCGACTGGACGGGGAGTTTCCCGTCCTTAATCAGCCGTACGGCTCGCTCCAATGGGCGGCTGAATTCCGGGGCCGAGAGCGATACGAAAAACGCCAGCACCGGCGCCACGTCCTCCAAGCGATCAAGCCACGTGTTGAGGCGCCCGGCAGCCGCGGGATAAATAGTCACTAACCGGCCGACATAGCCACAAGCGAAAGCGTTTGAACTGCCAACGGTTGCGGCGCTGAGAACGCGGTCCAATTCCTCTCCACCGGGATCCAAACGGGCCACTGCGTCTCCAAGAAGTCCGGCGCTAGCGGCATCCGGCGAATTCAGGTAGGGCAGCACGGCTTCAAATTTCCCCGGGGCCCGGTAGAGTTCTTCGGCAAGCGGAATGATCTCGGACGGAATACCTGAGATGTCCTCGCGAATGGAGTGGTGCCAGGGGTCCTTTCCAATGACAGCTTTCAAACGGCGGGCAAAATCGCTTGGCGTGAGCGCTCGCAACCATTCTGCCACGTCCCGGCAGTAAGGGTCGTTAGCGACCTCGCCCGATTCACTCCGGCACTCGTACTGAAGGAAGTCTTCGACGGATTCCAGGACGTCAGGCAGACAGGCATCCGGAATCGAGCGGCGCTGAGCGATTCCGCTCAGTGCAGGGAGCATCCCATGAGCGAGCAGAGGGCGGATATCCGCTGCTAACGCCGACCAAGCCTTTTGCCGCACGTCTGGAGTTCCGCGCTCAAACACCCGGTCGAATAAGTCGAGGATCAGCTCCAGGCAGTTCTGGAATTCCCTAACGGTGTTCGGTCTCCAGTCCGAGGGGACGATTTGCCCCGCCACCACCGAAGGCCCTACGACTCGAGTGCCGGTGAAGTTGAGCGTCTCGGTGAGCGCCGCAAGCGCCAAGGCGCTCTGGTCTATGTCCGCGGAAAACAAGAGGCGGCCGAGCAGTTCGATCCGTTCGGGAAACGGAATTGCGGCCCCCGACAGTTGGATCCGGAACAATTCCTTCCAGACCCCCGTGGCGTTGTTTCCGATCCGTTCCTCAGTTTCCGCAAGCGCGAGTCGACGCAGGATTTCCTCCGCTTCCGGAAAGTACTTGGGAAGTGCTGCGAGATGTTCGGCCGTCCAGACAAGTGTCCTTCGGCTGCCGCGGTAACCACCACGGCTTTGGCGGAGTTCCTCCATCGTCGCATCTCGGACAAGCAGGGCGAGCCGCGGAAAATAGAGATGCGGATTAGTATTGATCAGCATCGCCAACCTCGCCACTGCGTCCTCGTCAGCGAGGTCGCGTGGTTTGAGTGTTGCTACGGAATCCCAAAAAAACTGACCCGTTAGGGGTCCGCACCTCCGCAGTAGCGCTTCGGGCCACACGAGCCTGAAATGTCGAAAGGAGAACTGGTGGGATCCGTCTGAGCTCGGCCGAAGGGTCCGCTTCGAACCATCGCCTCCAAGCCCTTGTGAACGCAACTTTGGCAATAATCTCCGGTGTGACGTACAGATAACGCGTCGTCCGCGCAACAAAGCCTGGGGCGTCCTTGAGTGCTGCCACTATCTCAAGCACTTGTTGTCGCTCCTGTCCGGTAAAGTCGCATAGTGCGTCCAACTCCTCCGCAACGCCCTCCCCGAATCCCACTTTTTGGACAAGTGATATCGCCTCGACCGCCCTCTGCTGCCGCTCCTCGGGGAGCCTTTCGCGGTAGTACTCCTGAATCACATCGAGCGCCGGACCGAAATGCCCGTTCGCCTGGATTTCCGCATCATGCTCACAGAGCCCGGCAGCCAGCCGGATGTATCCACGAGACTCGTCGGCATAGGTCCGCCGATGATCGGCAGGGACCAGGGAAAATTCTTGTCGAGGACTTTCTCCACGGTCGCAGATGAAAGCTGATCGAGCCAGAGTTCCTCGTTGCTGCCGAGCCTCTCGCCCGAATTATCAATACAGATGACTCGCACACGCTCGGCATGTCCCTTGAGGATCTTCATAATGGCGGCCCGTGATAGAACCGGACATTCATCTGCCACAAGGACACCGCGAGTCCGTTTGTTGTTCTGGAGAAACCGCGATACCGTTTCCGCGTCGTCTCCATCTGCGGTGTAAAACACCAGGTTCTTGGCGCCCTTCAGGTTGGCTACGATCTCATATACCAAGCGTGTCTTACCAACTCCTGCCGTTCCTTGTAGGGTGATAATCGGACTTGTGACTGACTGTGCGAGATCAATGTGGCCTTCGATTAGCTCAGCCGCTCCACGCCATTCCTCGACGGCTACAAAAGTAGGCGTTGTCTTGGTGATATTGGGCGCCCAGGTTTCAAAATATTGCACCGGGCCTGGGTCGTGCGGGAAAAACGCCGGCAGTAAAGCCGGGTAGCTGTTTGCCCAGGAAGCAAGTTGGGAAGCGGTAGCGACACGAGCATTCGGTGCGTGCGGATTGATCTCGCGCGCAGCAGTTGTGAGCAGCTCTTCCCATTTCGTTTGCTTGTTGGCTGGCATGTCGTCGCAGATCGCGACGCGATAGGCGTATCCCTCGCCAATCAGCCGAGCAGCGTAGGGCTTGCGTATCTCTTTTAGGAGCGCCGGGCTGGTGATCTTGGCGCTCGGTCGCGCTTTATATTGCCAGCACGTCGGCAGATCGAGAAATCCCGTCGGATCATTCGGCATAGCTAGCCGGACTTGCGTATCCACGCCGCCGGTCCTTTATGCTGGTGCGGAGGGAGGTTAGGATGTCGACCTCCCCGACACCATACACGAATCCGTGTGCGCGAACGAGGGCGTCCACGAAGGCTGTAAACGGTTGCCCACCGCCGTCACGGAGCAGCAAGAAATCCTTCTGATCAACACTCCACATGCATCGTCCAAATCCCTGTTAGACCCCTGTCCAACTTCGCATCGAATCGAGAACCAGCCTGCATCCGTGCTTCCGAACGAAGACAGGGCGAAAGCGCTGGGCAGCACTACCGTCTTCTGACGGGCCCCGCCTCACGCCGAGCGGCACCTCATGGTTGATTATACGACCATGCTTGCGCACAGCGCCACGGAATTCTCGCTTGTCCTCGTTTCGAGCAATTTGTGTCGATATTTCCTACTTCGGGGAGGTGCCATGAGACCACCGCCACTCTTTTCGCCCTGCCGCTCTCGCCGCCGGGCAGCGATGGACGCGGTGTCACAAACTCGCCGGGATCAACACTGACCACACCTGCTCAGAAAGCCGGCGGCGGGAAATTGCCCGCAGTCGGTCCTCGGACTCACGATCTGCGAGTCCCATAAGACGCAATACCGCCCTTATAGACACAAGTCCCCTCCTTTACACTTCTTCTTTGGCTAATTGGACCACGACGGACTACGAGAAGAGAGAGGACGAGGGAGGGGGACGCTGGAACTGAACGGTCGCGTCCGGTTCGGACCGGGTTCGCGAGACGTATGCACGTATGGGTTGCGCAGCCTGCACATCCGTACGAACCCGCCGGACTTGCTGCGGGAACTGTTGCTCTGCGCTGGTGCAACAGACAATTTCGACGGACGCTACGAAACGTACGGATGGCACCGCCGCCTGCGTTGAGAACAATGCAAGCAGCACGGCGAATACATATTTCGCGACCGCGCGTGCCATTAATTCAAATCTCACAATTTGCAGCGAGTGGCGCCTGTGAACTAGCGCCACTCACATCGGCGGGCAATACGTCTCGTTAGCTAGAAGATTTGCCGATGATGATTTTCGTCGAGACTGTAGTATGCTGGCCCAGAGTTTCCCCGGTGCTGATCACTCCCTCCAGGATATATTCTCCCGGCGCCGGCGCGGTGATTGGAAACTTCGCATACCAAATGCCGGCATAAGTGTCGCCGGAAACCGTCCCTGTCAAAATCGGGGCGACGGTGGGATTGGCTTTGATATTGAAAGTGAAATCGGCGTTGCCGCTATAGAACAAATCGTCGCCGGTAATCACGACCGTCACGCTTTGGCCTTCGGAAACCGCCGCGAGCGGAAGGGCGATCAGGAGGGTTTGAATGTCAGGGCCGCTGACGCAGTTGAAGCAAGGAACTATTCCCTCGGGGTCTGTAATACCAAGCAAGACTGTGGTAGCGAGAAAGCCCTCACTTACGGTGTCCGGCGCTACGTTCGGCACACTGGCGGGATGTGCTAATCCAACAAGGCTGGCATTGTTGGCTGCCAATAGCGGGCCAATACCCAGCAAAAAGACTGCAACGGTGAAAATACATACTTTACGCATCTGTAGAAAACCTCCGGCTTTGGGGTTGAAGTTGAAACCGATCATTTCTGTTCGGCTCACCCAAGCGAGTTAGTATGCGCTACATGGTACACAGTTGTCAAGGTGCGAAAAAGCCCCGAGAAACAGGCTCAGGGAAGTGCTTCAGGGAAACACCGGTACACCGGAGACCAGACCCTCGCGCTTACCAACGTTGCCAACCAGCCCTACACTTGTGTTAATATTCCCCACTTCGGGGAGGTACCCATGAGACTCATCGCCGCCCTATTCGTCTTGACACTCGCCGCCGCGCCCGGTTGGACACAGTGCCACAAGCTTACGGAGATCAACACCACCACGCCGGAAGGGCAATTGCTTCAGAAGGCCGGCCTGGAGGAAGACCCGGCCAAGAAACTGGCATTACAACAGGAGTTTGTCACCCAATATCCGCAGCACGAGGCCGCCGGCTGGGTTTACGAACAAATGCTCAATACCTACGTCAAGGCTGGGGACGCGGATAAGGCGCTGGCCGCGGGCGACAAGCTGGCCGCCATGCCTCTCGAATGCGTGGAGGATGCGCAGCAGACTCTCAAGGTGGCCGAGATGAAGAAGGATCCGGACCTCGTATTGAAATGGTCGTCGACCACCGCTGAATTGGCTGGGAAAGTGGTCGCCTCGCCCCAGCCGAAGGATGCCGACGAGGTCGAGAACTGGAAGGCGCGCGTGGACTACGCCCGCCAAGTCAACACCTACACCGAGTACTCGCTGTACGCCACAGCAGTCGGAACCGCCGATCCCAAGAAACAGGTCATGCTGATCGAAGCCCTACAACAGCGCAATCCCAAGAGTGAGTATCTGGCCAAGGCTCTCGATACGCTGTTCGTCGCCTATCAGAAATCCGGCGCCGGCGATAAGGCGGTGGCCTTGGCGCGGCAGGTCGCGGCAACTGGGAACCCGAGCGATGACATGCTGCTGGTTCTCACCCAGGATGCCGCCAAGAACAAGGACCGCGAGCACGTGCATTCTTATTGCGCCAAACTCGTCGAAGTCATCAATGCGAAGCCCAAGCCCGATGGCGTTGCCGATGCGGACTGGACCAAGCGCAAGAACGCCATCCTGCTGTTTGCCTATTCCACGAACGGCGAACAGTATTTCAACGAAGGAAAACTGGCGCCGGCCGATCAGGAGCTGCGCAAGGCGCTGCCTCTGGTCGAAGACAATAGCGCGGTCAAACCGGAAGTGCTCTTCTACCTGGGCCTGGCCAATTACAAGATGGAAAAGGCCCAGGACGCCTTCAATTTTTTCAAGGCGTGTGCGGCGCTTAAGAGCCCCTTCCAGGCACAGGCCACCAAGAACCTTACCGCCATACGAACCCAATATCACGGCATCAAATGAACCTGCTGGTTCCGAATCTGGGCTCCACGTCGCTGAAGTATCAGATTCTGGAGATGCCGGCGGAGAAGGTGCTCGCCCACGGACGTTGTGAGCGCGTGCGGGATTATGGCACAGCCATCGAGCAGATCCGCATCGGCGGAGTGCGGGTGGATGCAGTGGCCTTCAAAGCGGTGCATGCCGGACCGCGATATCGCGGAACGTTCGTCATCGACGACGACGTGCTGCTCGCTTTGGAGGAATTCCTGCCCGCCGCGCCGGCGCATAACGCCATCTATCTGGCGGCTATTCGCGCCTTCCGCGAAAGCCTGCCGGACGTACCGTTGGTGGCCGCGTTTGAGACCGAGTTCCATGCCACTATACCCGCCAGCGCACGCCTTTATGGCGTTCCCACTGAATGGCGGGTGGACGGCGTGCGCAAGTATGGATTCCACGGCGCCTCGCACCAATACGTGGCCGAACGCTGTGCCGCGCTGCTGGGTCGCCAGACGCGCCTGATAAGCTGCCACTTGGGCGGCAGTTCTTCGATATGCGCCATTGACCGCGGCCGTTCCATCGACACCAGCATGGGCTTCTCGCCGCAGTCCGGTCTGGAGAACGCCACGCGTCACGGCGATCTGGACGCCTTCGCAGTGCTCTTCATGATGGAACGCCACGGCTGGACCTGCGGGCAGGTGCGCGAACAGCTCGCCCAAGGCGGCGGGTTGGCCGGTCTTTCCGGGATCCCGGGCGGCGATGTACGCGATCTGGAGCATTCGGCCGCCGCGGGCGATGCGCGTGCCGCCGAGGCGCTACAGGTCTTCGTCTACCAGGTGAAGAAGACCATCGGCGCTTATGCCGCGGCCCTGGGCGGTTTGGACGCCGTGGCTTTCACGGGCGGGATTGGGGAGAACTCCGCCAGTCTGCGCGCGGCTTGTTGCACCGGCCTCGATTTCCTGGGAATCGCACTCGATCCGGAATTGAACGTCCACGGCAGCGGCGATCGCGTGGTATCGAAGGGCGCTGTGGCCGTGATCGCGCTCGGCACGAACGAAGAGCTGATCGTAGCCCGGCGCGCCTTCCAATTGCTGACCGGCGCCTGCGGTACACTCGCATCATGATCGATGCGGCGGTGCTCACCATCAGCGATTCCGTGCATGCCGGTACGCGCGCCGATGTTTCCGGTCCCGCTGTGCGGCAGAGGCTGGAACAATTGGGCTGGAGCGTCTCCGTGGCCGAGGTAATTCCCGACGATGCCGCACTCATCGAGCAGCGGCTGTCAGCGCTTGCCGACTGCCATCGCGTGGCAGCCATCTTCACCACCGGCGGCACGGGCGTGGCCCCGCGCGATTTCACTCCGGAAGCCACACGTGCGGTCTTGCACAAAGAGCTTCCCGGCATCGGCGAATTGATGCGTGCCCACGGAGCGCGTTCCACACCCATGGCAGCGCTCTCGCGGGCCACTGGCGGCACGCGCGGCGACGTGCTGATCGTCAACCTGCCCGGTTCGCCCAAAGGCGCGGTGGAGTCGCTCGATGCTATTGTGGAATTGGTGCCCCACGTGCTAGATCTTCTGCGAGGGCGCACGGAGCATCGCGATGCGCAACGTTTTGGAAATGCGTAACGTCTGGAATTTCATGCCAAGACTGAGATGGATGTTCGCAGGGTTGCTGGTGGCCGGATTGCTCGCCCAGGGTCAGCAGGATCCCGGCAAACCCGCGGCCGACGCTGGACAGTACACCATCCGTGTGCCGGTAGAGATTGTCGTGGCGCCGGTAACCGTGACTGACCGGAATGGCGAGAACGTAGACGGCCTGGGGCCCGAGCAGTTCCGTCTTTTCGACAATGGCAAAGAGCAGAACATCCATGTGGACGTAGCCTTCCCGCCTATTTCGTTGGTTATCGCAGTGCAGGCCAGCGATCACGTCGAGTCCGTTCTGCCGCAGATCAATAAGATCGGAGTGATGATCGAGCCGATCGTGATCGGCGATCAAGGTGAAGCGGCTGTTGTGGCGTTCGATTCGCGCATCCGGCAGATGCAGGATTTTACTTCCGATCCCGCCAAGATCACCGAAGCTCTGAAGCGCATTCACGCGGGCAGCAGTCAGAACCGCATGATCGACGCGGTCGAGGAAGGCGTGCGCGAGTTGAGCACACGTCCGCGGAACCGCCGCCGGGTGGTCCTGCTGGTGGGCGAGACGCGCGACAAGTCCAGCGAGGCGCGCTTGCGGGAGACGCTGATCGCCGCGCAAGTGGCCAACGTTAGCGTGTATACGGTGGATATCTCGCGCATGGTGACCACTGTCATGGCCAAGCAGGACCCGGGGTACATCGATAACCGGCCTCCCGCAATGACGCCGATGCCGTCTGGATACCCGCAAACTCCCAATACGGTGATGCAGACGACGGGCAGCCTGGGCGGAAGCGCCGAATTCGTTCCGGCCATGGTGGAGGTCTTCAAGGACGCCAAAGCCATTTTCAAGCAGAATCCGTCGGAAGTTTTCACCAGAGGCACCGGTGGCGAGCAATTCGGTTTCATGCGGCAGCGCGGGCTGGAGGGCGCTATTGAACGACTCGGCGCGGAACTTCACAGCCAGTACCTCATTGCCTATAACCCCAACAACAAGGATGAAGGCGGCTTCCACGAAATCTCGGTGCTGGTGACCGGCCGCAAGGACGTCAAGGTCCGCACACGGCCGGGCTACTGGCTAGGCCCGAAGTAACGATACGCACTTATGCGTGCCCCATCGGCGGTCGCGCCGACGCTTGGCCCTCCCGCATCCATTCCAGGGTGAGCTGGATGCCTTGGTCATAACTGGTCTTGTGAACCTGCCCGAGCTTGGCCCGCAGCTTCGCATCGTCCAACAGCACGGGCGTCTCCTGTAGATACAACATCTCGGGCAGCTCGCGCATCAATGGGTTGAACCAGCCGAGCACGCGCAGCATGGTGCGGCCGGCGCTACGAAATTTGGGCTCGCGGCCCACCGCCTGGTAGATTTTCTGGATGAAAGCAAGGGTTGAGATTTCGCCCGTCCCCGCGAAATTCCAGGCTTGCCCGTAGCAATCGTCGCGCGCGGTCAGTTCCGCAATTACCGGTCCGACATCCGGCACAAACACGAATTCGTGCAGCGGAGCGACCGGTCCCAGCCAGTTGGCCGTCTTGCCCGCCAGCGCCGCGCGGAAAACCGGATTGGCGAGGCTGTTATCCGCATGCGGCCCGTAGAAATCCGGCAGCCGCACCACCATGCTTTTGAATAGCCCGCGCTCGCCCGCCGCCATCAGAATGTCTTCCTGCTCCTTGCGCAAATGCCCCTTAACCGAGACCGGCACACGTGGATGCGTCTCCGCCACTCTTTGCGTTTGTGGAACGCCATAGCTGTAGACGCCCGTCACAACCACGAACCGCTGCACTCCCGCGGCGGCTGCGGCGTCCACCGCCACGCGCATCAGCTTCGGGTAGAGTTGGAAGTCCGTGTACGGCACGCCTAGGGTGTAGACGATGGTATCCACGCCCCGCGCCGCCAGCATAGCTCCGCCGGCATCCGATAGATCGGCGGCGACTATCTCCGCGTGCGGCAGTTTGCCAAATGCCGCTTCGAGCTTGCCTGCGGTGCGTCCCACGGCGCGGAACGGGACACCCCGGCGATCCAATTCAATTCCCACATACCGTCCGATCGGGCCAGCTGCGCCAAAAATCGCTACCTTTTCCATGGTTGGTACAATAGTCGCATAATGGCGGGAACCTTGAATACGCGCGTAACCAGCCCGGAAAGATCGATGCGACGGGCGCTTCCAGGAGACGGACAAACGCTTCCGGGATACCGACGCGCGGATAGATCGACTAGTCGAATCGCAGAGGCAGACAGACGTGCGTTTCCGCGAGATCGGCGAGCGAATCGAAAACCTGGTGAGCGGCATCGGCGCGCTGCTGCGGAACAAACCATAGTCACACAATGATTCAAACGCTATTCGGCTCAGTCGAACAAGAGCCATCTCTCCTGGAGCGCTTGAAGAGCGGCGTGCAAAAGACCCGCGCCGGCCTGGTCACGCGCCTGGAGGACATGCTGCAGGGAGCCAAGCAGATCGACGCCGATCTTCTTGACGAATTGGAGTTTACGCTGATCTCTTCCGATATCGGCGTGCGCACCACGGAAGAGATTCTGGACCGCATCCGCGAGCGCGTGGACCGCAGCCTGGTGGGCGATGCCGCCGAGTTGGAAGGGCTGATTCGCGAGCATCTCCTTGAAATCCTGCAAGCATCCGAGCGCCCCATGCCGCGTGTGGCCCAGCCGCCCGCCGTGATTCTGGTGGTGGGCGTGAACGGCTCCGGCAAGACCACCACCATAGGCAAGCTCGCGCACCGCTTCCGCGCAGAGCAGCGCGGCGTCCTGTTGTGCGCCGCCGACACGTTCCGCGCCGCCGCCATCGAGCAACTGGAGATCTGGGGACAGCGTACGGGCACCGACGTGATCCGGCAGCAGCAGGGATCCGACCCCAGCGCGGTGCTTTTCGATGCTTTGCAATCGGCGCGTGCGCGGAAGATCGATTACGTGATTGTGGACACCGCCGGCCGCCTGCAAACCAAGACCAACCTGATGGCCGAGCTGGAGAAGATGCGCCGCACCGCCGCGCGCGTGATTCCCGATGCGCCGCACGAGGTGCTGCTGGTAATGGATGCTACCACCGGCCAAAACGGCCTGGAGCAGGCGCGCAAGTTCACCGAAACTTCCGGCGTGACGGGCATCGTGCTCACCAAGCTGGATGGCACAGCCAAGGGCGGCATCGTGGTGGCCATTGCGCGCGAGTTGAACATCCCCATCCGCTACGTGGGAATCGGCGAGAAGGCGGACGACCTGTTGCCGTTCGACGCTGAAAAATTTATCGCATCCCTCTTTGAAAAATGAACGACGCCCAACAGGAATCTGACGGCCGGTATCTGCGCGAGGCTCTGGATCTGGCGCGCAAGGGCGACGCCCAAGCCAGCCCGAATCCGCTGGTGGGCGCGGTCTTGGTGCGCGGTGGGCAAGTCGTGGGACGCGGCTTCCACACATGGGCCGGGGTGAAGCACGGAGAGATCCTGGCGCTCGAAGAGGCCGGCGAGCTTGCCCGTGGGGCCACTCTGTATATCAACCTGGAACCTTGCTGCCATCAGGGGCGCACGGGACCCTGCACCGCCGCGCTGATTCAGGCGGGCGTGGCGCGGGTGGTGGCGGCGCTCGAAGACCCCAATCCGCTGGTGGCGGGAGATGGTATGCGGCAACTGCGCGCGGCCGGAATTCAGCCCGAAATCGCCGCCGCATTCACCGCGGAGGCGGAAAAACTCAACGAGGCTTTCGTGCACTTCATGCGCACGCGCCTGCCGCTGGTCACGCTGAAGACCGCGCTCACGCTGGATGGCAAAATCGCCGCTCCCGACGATAACCGTGGCTGGATTACCAGCGAAAGAGCGCGGGCGGATGTGCAGCAGCTTCGCCATCGTTCCGACGTTATACTCACCGGTATCGGCACGGTTCTGGCGGACGACTGCCTGCTTACGGATCGCTCGGGATTGCCGCGCAGCCGGCCCCTGCTACGCATCGTACTCGATTCGCGACTGCGGCTACCGCTCGATTCGCAGATGGTCCGCAGTGCGGACTGCGATGTACTGGTGATTGGAACTTCGGCGGCGCCGCCCGAACGGCGCAAAGCGCTCGAAAACCGCGGCATCCGCGTGCTGATTCTGGATGGGCGCGACGGCCGCTCCGATTTGCGCGCCTCGATCGAGGCGGCCGCCCAGCAGCAGTACCTGTCGGTCTTGATCGAGGCCGGCGCGAAGGTGAATTGGGCCGCGCTTGAAACCGGCGTGGCCGACAAAGTGTTCTTCTATTACGCTCCCAAGATTTTGGGCGGACTCGAATCGCTGTCCATGGCGGGCGGCGTGGGCAAGCGGCGGCGCTCCGACGCCATTCGCATCAACCGTACCGAGCTGCACCTCATTGCACCCGACGAGTTCGCGGTGGAAGGCTATATCGTTAAAGAGTGTTGAATGTTTACCGGGATTATTGAGGAGTTGGGCGCCGTCGAATCCATCGACAATCGGGCTGCCGGCGCGCGCTTGAAGATCCATTGCCGAAAGGTGCTGGAAGACATGACCGAAGGAGCCAGCATCGCGGTAAACGGAGTCTGCCTCACGGCCGTGGACTTGCGTCCGGAATCGTTCTCGGCGGACTTGGCCCCGGAAACCCTGGAGAGAAGCAATTTGGGCGCGTTGCGCGCGCTTTCGCGCGTCAACCTGGAGCGGCCCCTGAGGCCCGACGGCCGCCTCAGCGGGCATATCGTTCAAGGCCACGTGGATGCGACCGCCGCATTCTTGTCGCTCGCAGCTTTGGGAGACGAAAACTGGTGGCTGAAGGTGCGGGTCCCCGCCGAACTCGATCCCTACCTGGTATACAAAGGTTCTATAGCGATCGATGGCATCAGTCTGACTATTGCGGCGCTGGAAGGCGACTTACTCTCGGTTACCATTATTCCGCATACTTACCGCAACACCACACTGGGCACTTACCAGCCTGGAAGCCGCGTCAATATCGAATGCGACATCTTGGCGAAGCACGTCGAGAAACTGATTCGCAACTTGGATTTGAAACCCCGTTTGACCGTCGAGCGCTTGCGCGGCGAGGGCTACTGATTCGGCTCCGCGCTGGTGCTATGAATTGCCAGCGCGCCTTCATACGGAGCCTCATCCTCCGATCCGACAATCCACACATTGCCCGGCGAAACGGCCACACCCGCGAACAATACGTCGGATACGAAACTGCCCTTGACCGGACTCGGACTGGGCATGATGCTCCATGCAGTGCCGTTCCAATTCATTAGAAGCGTCCCCTGCTGGCCGGAACCATCTGCCGCGTTGTAGGACCCAAATGCCCATACATCCGTCGCCGACACCGCGGTGATCCCTTGTAATCGATTCGATTGGTAAATGCTATTCGGCCCCATATTGGGGCTGGTCACGACCGTCCAACTCGTGCCGTCCCAGTGCTCGATCAGCGTTAAAGTAGCGGCTTCGTTGGGCGGCGGAACCGGAGTCGAGAAACCTACGGCCCATGCGTCGTTGGGAGCGAGCGCCACTACGCCGTTCAACTGACTCGCTCCCGTCCCCACGCTGGGGCTCGATACCGCTTTCCAACTTGTGCCGTCATAGTGCATCACCAGCGTCCGGCTGTTGTCGTTTTCCGGACCCTGAAACCCCACGGCCCACACATCGTTCGATGCATCCGCGGACACAGCAAATAGAAATGCGTCGTTCACCACGCGCGACGTGGCGGCCCAGGACGCGCCATCCCAGTGTTCAAACAGAAAGTTCAGAATCTCGCCGCCATCGCTTAGCAAGCTGCCCACGGCCCAGATATCGTTAGCCGAAATGGCGGTCATAGCCTTCAGGCTGGGCTGGTCTCCAGACGCGAATGTAGGGCCGGGAAACACGTTCCACTGAGTACCGTTCCAGCGTTCGATCACCTGTCCCGGATTCGCCTCTCCGATACCCACAGTCCCCACCGCCCACGCGTCGGTCGGAGAAATATCCGCCACACCTTCCAAGGAACTGGTATTGTGACCCTTGATTCCAGGCGCTGGAAACGCGGTCCACGCAGTGCCATCGAAGTGAATCGTCTCCTGGCCCACGGCCCAGATGTCAGTCGGAGAAGACGCGGAGACCGCCGCCAACCCGTTGTTGAAATTCTCGTTGGGCGTCGGCACAACTTGAAAAATCGACTGCCCCGCTGCCCTCGCGGGCATATACGCCGCCGCGATTCCCGCAAGCAACAGGATATGGGTTATTCTGCGATCGCTTACTCTCATTGTTCAACCCTATCAGGGGCAACGCAGCTTAATGTGAATGCGAAGTAAACATCTTGTAAAAGACCGCTGCGCGCCCAAGACTCTCCAGTGTCAGTTCGACCCAGAGCCGTGAATGGCGAGAGTTTCGAAGCCGCCCCCGGTCACCGCGTCGTCTTCCGATCCGACGATCCACAGGTCGCCCGCCGCCGGCGCCACGCCGGCAAACAGGATGTCATCCAGGAAGGCTCCTTTGTTGGGATTCGGACTGGCCGCCATGCTCCACGCGGCGCCGTTCCAATTCATCAGCAGAGTCCTTTGGTTACCTGAACCATTCGCTAGGAAGGAGGACCCGAACGCCCAGATATCCGTGGGCGACGCGGCTGTCATCCCATATAAAACGTTCGATTGAAACACGCTGTTCGGCCCCACGTTAGGGCTCTTCACTACCGTCCAACTGGTCCCGTCCCAGTGCTCAGTCAGGGTTAACGTAGCCGCCTCCTTCGGTGGCGCCACAGGCGTGGAGAAGCCCACTGCCCAAACATCGTTGGGCGCCAGCGCCAGCACCGCGTTCAACTGACTGGCGCCCATCCCTACGCTAGGGCTGGCCACCTTGTTCCATTTTGTGCCGTCGAAGTGCATTACCAAGGTCTGGCTAGTATCGTTCTCCGGCCCCTGGAATCCTACGGCCCAGACGTCATTCGCCGAATCCGCGGATACGGCCAGCAGAAACGCGTCGTCGGTAAGAATGGACGTCGCGGCCCAGGACGTACCGTCCCAGTGTTCGAACAGAAAGTTGAGAAGGTTGCCGCCATCGGTCAGCAGGCTGCCTACCGCCCAGATGTCGTTCGCGGAAACGGCAGTCATAGCGGTGAGGCTCGGCGTGTCGCCGGAGGCGAAGGAAGGGCCGGGAAATATGCTCCACTGTGAGCCATCCCAGCGGTCGATTACGGGCTGCGTTGAACTATTGAACGACAGGGGGTTTTCCGTTACGGTCAGGGTCGTTTGCGTTCCGATAGCCCAGGCGTCCGTGGGAGAAATATCTGCCACACCCGACAGAACGCTGCTAGTGGTTGTGCAAACCCCGGAGACGCACGTTTCATTGGTGTTGCCCGCCACCGGGAACGCGGTCCATTTGGCGCCGTCGAAATGAATAATGGACGAGCCCACGGCCCAGATGTCTCTTGGTGAAGATGCGGAAACCGCCTGCAGCCCGTTGTTGACATACTCATTGGGAGTCGGCGCCACTTGAAAGCTCGATTGAGCCGGGGCCTTAGCCGGCAGATGTGCCAGCGCCATTCCGGCCATTAACAAGGTCCTAGTTAAACTTCGATTACGGATGGTCATTCGTTTGTCCTCACTTGTTTCGGTTGGATTTGTCTGGAAATTGAGCTTGACTAATCAAACCTAACAGAGCGGAAGCAGGCTAGATGTGACGGCGAAGTAAACAGCTCGTAAAAGCGCAAGCCTACGCCACTGTCGTATGTAACACTCGGACATTAGAAACAAATCCTTACCCTGCCCGGGCAAACTATGAAGCAGGAGCGTGCCATTTGAGCCGTCCGCTCCAACAATCCACACGTTGCCCGGCGACGGCGCCACACCGCCGAATGAGAATGTCGGAGCCCACGGGACTGGGGCAAGGCTCGGGGCTCCAAGCGTGCCGTCCCAAGGTTGCAGCAGCGACTGCATGCCGGTAGTCGTTTCGTGGGATCCGAACGCCCAGATATCCGTTGCCGAGACGGCTGTGATCCCGGCAGTTGGCCTGGAAACAAGCTCCAATGGGCGCCGTCCCAGCGAAAGATGATCTGTGTGGGCGCCGACAGACCCGACCGCCCAGGCTTCCGTCGGCGGAAGGTCCGCCACGGCGCTCAGAGCATTGCCGTAAGGAACCGAAAATGCAGTCAGGCTGGGCGCCGCCGAAATGCATCGGGAATTGATCGTCGTTGCCCACGGCCCAGATGTCAGCCGGAGAGGACGCGGGCACGCCTTCGCCCCCGAATCTAATGAGAGCCGCCACCGTGAAAACCGACTAGCCCGCAGCCTTGACCGGCAGGGCCGGCAGACAGAGCACCGCCATCCCGCTACTGATAAGTTCGTCGCACGTCGATTCGTTAGTCGCATGACTCTACGCTATCGGTGGGCGATGGGCGGCTGTGAAAGAGTAGTAAATACTTCGCTAAGGCTTCCGTTTCCGGAGCAGCTTATCCCGTACCGGGACAACCCCTTCTGGGACACTTCTTCAGCGTGCTGCGCCCCCTCGCGCGTCTCTTCATGCTTGAACATCAGAAACAAATGAGCGCTTGCGCGAGGAAGGCCAATGAGCCGCACATTACTGCGGCCCTGCGGGCTCCGCGGTCGTGCTGTGTAGAGCTAGCGTAGCGGTAATCGGCTTCCCGGTGGTGGCCGGGTCCTCAGACCCTACGATCCATACGCTGCCGGGTGCAGTTACCACACCGGCAAAGAGAACGTCGCTCAGAAAATCGCCTGGCTTTGGATCCGGACTCGTAGCTATCGTCCAGTTCGTACCGTCCCAGTGCAGCAGCAAGGTCGCTTGGAAGCCGGAGCCATCCGCGGCGAAGTAGGACCCGAACGCCCAGATATCCGTTGCAGAGACCGCCGTGATTCCGAACAATCTATTCGATTGATTCGGGCTGCCCGGCCCCACGTTGGGGCTCGGAACTACCGACCACGTGCTGCCATCGTAGTGTTCGATCAGCGTCAGCGTGGGGTCGTGCAGAGCCGCAATTGACGTGCCGACCGCCCAAACGTTGTTCGGGGCCAGGGCCGCGACAGCGTACAGTTCGTCTGAAACGCCTACGCGGGGACTTGGGACGCGCTGCCAGTTCGTGCCGTCATAGTGATACACAAGCGTGGCGCTATCGCTGCCCAAGGCGCCTGTGTAACCCACCGCCCACACATCGTTCGTGGCATCCGACGAGGCTCCGACCAGAAACGCGCTGTTATTGGCAATAGTGATGGGTGTCCAGGCTGTCCCATCCCAGTGTTCGAATAGAAAGTTCCCAAGGCCATCGGTGACAAGGCTGCCGACTGTCCAGATATCGTTCGCCGAAATGGCGGTTATCGCGAACAGCAGGGCCTCATCGCCAGGGGCGGTAAAGGGCGGGCTTGGAAACAAGCTCCACGCCGTACCGTTCCAATTCCAAATCTCTTGCCGGGGGCTTATCCCAACATTGCCGACGGCCCAGGCTTGGGTTGGAGAAATGTCCGCCACGCCTTGTAGCGTGCCGATGTTGTCCCCTTTGATATCCGGCACCGGAAAAGCAGTCCACGTGGCGCCGTCGAAATGGATCGCCGCCTCGCCAACCGCCCAGATATCGCTCGGAGACGACGCGGAGATGGCGAACAGGCCGTTGTTGGAGTTTTCATTGGGAGTTGGGAAAACCTGAAAAATCGATTGCCCGGCGGCCTGGGCAGGCATATATGCCGCAGCCATTCCCGCCAGCAACAAGTTAAGAGTTACGTTAGCCTTCCCCATGCGCATGATTCAACCGTATCAGTGGGCCATGCGGGTTCGGGTGAAGGCGAAGTAAATAGCTTGTAAAAAGCCGCAGCCGCTAACTGGATGCCTTTCGTAACACTTCTTCAGCGTGCAGCGCCCCATCCGGCGTTTCTTCATGCTTGAACATCAGAAACAAATCCTTGCCCTGCGTGAGCAACTCTTGCGCCCGCCCGGCAATGGACTCGATATCCTCCGCCGTGTACTCGGGCTTTCGCAACCGGTAATACACAAAGTCCGCCGTGATCACTTCGGGCACCTCGAACTTCTCCGACTCGGCGACGCACAACGAGATGTTACGGCCCTGCAGCAGACGATAGACATCGTCCACCAGCCAGGACGCGTGCCGGAATTCGAAGGCGTAGCGCAAATCCTCCGGCAGGATATCTACAAACGCCCGCAGCACATCCATATCGCACTTCATTTGCGGCGGAAGCTGGAATAGCACCGGTCCCAGCCGCCGCGCGGCGCGCAACGGATCGATGCTGCGCAGGAAAACGCCGGTAGCTTCCGCGGCATTCTTTAGGCGCATGATGTGCGTGATGCGCATGTGCCCCTTGAGGGCGAACACGAATCCCGGCGGCGTCGCAGCTACCCAGTTTTCGAGCGTCGCAGCGGAAGGCATGCGGCGGAACGTGTAGTTAATCTCCACCGAGTTCAGCCGTTGTGCGTAATGCTCCAGGAATCTGTTGGCGGGAAGCTTCGCGGGGTAGAACCGCGGCTTCCATTGGGCATAGGCAAAACCGGACGTACCGGCGAAGAGTCGGCTCATTGGCTTATTATGGATCTCCGGGGGACCTTTGTGCACCTGCTCATAAACTGGATGCTCAGCGCGCTGGCCTTGTGGCTTTTGCCGCGCATTATTGGCGGCGTCGAAGTCCGCAACTACGGCACCGCGTTGATCGCCACGGTGGTCATCGCCATTGTGAACACGTTGGTCGGATGGCCGTTGAAACTCATCACGCTTCCTTTGACCATCCTCAGTCTGGGCCTGTTTTGGCTTATCCTGAATGCATTCCTCCTGAAACTGGCATCCGTCTTCGTACCCGGATTCGCTATCAGAGGTTTTCTGCCGGCGTTTCTCGGGTCGATCGTGTTCACCGTTCTGCAATACGTTTTGCAACACCTGGCTTTCTACCCGCATGGCGGATTATTTTACTGACGTAATGCGGCCGCAGAGTCCCGAGGAACTGGCGGAGGCCATGCGGTGGGCGTCCACGCGGAGCCAGACCGTCGAGTTGGGTGGCCACTTCTCCAAGCGGCAGATGGGTGGGCCGGCGGCGCCGTCGAATATGACGATTTCCACATCCGCCATGCGCCGCGTCCGCAAGTACGAGCCGCGCGACTTGACCATCAGCGTGGAGGCCGGTATCTCATACTGCGAGTTGCGGCGCTTGCTGGCCGAGCAGCGCCAGATGATTCCCCTGGATCCGCCTTTCGCCGATACGGCCACCGTTGGCGGCATTGTGGCATGCAACTGCAGTGGGCCGCGCCGCCGGCTGTACGGCACGGCACGCGACCTGGTGATTGGGATGCAGTTCGCCACGCTCGAAGGCAAGCTGGTCGAATCGGGTGGCATGGTGGTGAAGAACGTCGCTGGGCTGGACATGGGGAAGTTGATGATAGGCTCGTTCGGGACGCTGGCGGCCATCGCGGTGGTGAACTTCAAAGTGATTCCAGTGCCTCCTCGCGAGCGGACGTTCCAGTTTTCGTTCGCCGGTCTGGAAGAAAGCATGGCTGCGCGAGACGCCATTCTGAAGAGCCCGCTCGATCCCGCGGCCATCGATTTGCTGAATCCGCCTGCTGCAGCGGCCGCGGAAGCCTGGAAGCCGGCTTATATACTGGCAGTGCGTGCAGGCGGCAATGCGGCGGCCATCGCCCGCTACGAACGGGAGCTAGCCGCCTTGGGCGCTCAAGCGGTTCCCGCGGATGAGGATCCTGTATTCTGGAGCGCGATCCAGGATTTCACGCCGCGATATCTGGAAGCCCATAAAGATGGCGCGGTGGTGCGCGTGTCATGTACCCTAAAGGAATTGAGGGCGGTGATGCAGTCGATTCCAGGACCGGCCATCGCGCGCGCGGCATCGGGTGTCTGCTACGCATATTTCAAGCACTTCGGTGAAGCGGCCGTGTTCGCCGCGGAGACCGCGCGCGAGTATGCCGAAACCGTGGTCGAATTTGCCCCCGAGAACCGCAAAGAGGAAATGGACCTCTGGCCCGCGCCAGGGCAGGATCTCGAAATCATGAAACGGATCAAAAACATGTTCGATCCGCAGCTCTTACTCAACCGTGGCCGACTCTACCGCCGTATTTGAAATCGCGACCGACAAGCCTCGCCAGGCGGACCTGGACCGCTGCGTGCATTGCGGCCTGTGCTTGAATGCCTGCCCCACCTACCGCGTGCTCGGCGTGGAGATGGACTCGCCCCGTGGCCGTATCTACCAGATGGCGCAAGTAACCGCGGGCGCACCCATCGGCCCCACGTACGTCGAGCACATCGAGTTATGCCTGGCCTGCCGCGGCTGCGAGAGCGCGTGCCCATCCGGCGTGCAATACGGCCGGCTGGTGGAAGCCGCACGCGCGGAAATCGAAGGCGTTGCGGTGCGGTCGGGCCGGGCGCGGTGGATGCGGCGCTTCGTCTTCGGATACTTGCTGCCGTCGCCCGCCCTGATGACCGTGCTCGGCACGCTGCTCTATCTCTACCAAGGCAGCGGCTTGCAGAAGCTGGTCCGCGCGTTGGGATTTTTGAAACTGCTGGAGAAGCTGGGGGATGTGGAACAGCTTACACCGCCCGCCGAGCCGCCGTTTTTTTTCGGCAAGATCGGCAAAACCTTTCCCGCCGAAGGCCCGCGGCGTTACCGCGTGGCGTTGATGGCGGGATGCATCGCCAACGTGTGCTTCGCCCGATTGAATGAGGCCACCGTGCGCGTTTTGCAGAAGAATGGCTGCGAAGTGGTGGTGACGGCGGGTCAGGGCTGCTGCGGAGCGCTGCACGTGCATGCGGGTTTGCGCGACCAGGCGCGCGGCCTCGCGCGGCGCAATATCGACGCGCTGTCGGATGGCGGCTACGACGCCATCGTTACCAATGCAGCGGGCTGCGGTTCAACCTTGAAGGAATACGGAGAGTTACTGGAAGCCGATCCGGAATACGCTGCGCGGGCCCGCGATTTTTCGGGACGCATGCAGGATGTCGCCGAGTTCCTGGCTTCCATCGAGTTGAACCCGGAGATGCGGCCGCTGCCGCTCACGGTCACTTACCAGGATTCCTGCCACCTGGCGCACGGCCAACGCATCCGCACGGCGCCGCGCAAGTTGTTGGCAGCGGTGCCCGGCCTCACGTTCCGCGAAATGCCGCTTTCCGATTTGTGTTGCGGCAGCGCCGGCATCTACAACGTGGTTCAGAATGAAATGTCCATGCAGATCCTGGAACGGAAGATGGAAGACGTGAACAGCTCCGGCGCGGATGTCATTGCCACCGCCAATCCGGGCTGCATCCTGCAACTGCGGGCCGGCGTGCATTTGCATGGCAAAGGGCAGCGCGTGGTGCACGTGGTGGAGTTGTTGGACGAGGCCTATCGTACAGAAAAGTAGACTCACCTAAAAGGTCCGCCGCAAGTAGGCCGAAATCAGAATGATGAGCAGGCCCGAAATAGCGGCTCCACCAAACAGGCGCCCGCGATGTTCCGGGTTCTTGGTGACCAGCACGATTCCCACGGCGAACACGTGCGCCACCAGCAGCAACTTCAGGCACATCAGAATGTAGTAGCGCGGGTTGTGTCCCGGATTGGACGCCAGGTTGTAGCCGCCCGAAACCAGCAGCGCGGCGATGGCTCCGAAAACCAGCGGGCGATACAATGCGGCGGTCCGGTCAACCAGCGCTTTGCGCGCCTCTGCCGCCAGAACCACGGTGGCCGGAACCAGGACTAGCCAGCCGTACAGCATGCCGCCAATCAGCGTCGCGACCGACGCAATATGCAACCAGCGCATGAAGATGCCAAGGGTTTCGAACATGCGTTGATTATACAATCGTTACTTATGGTGCATGAGATCCTGCCGGTGGGCATGCTGCAATGCAACTGCTCGATTTTCGGCGACGAACAGTCGGGCGACGCCCTGGTGATCGATCCGGGCGACAACCTGGCCCAGATCGAGAGCATAATCGCGCGCCATGGCCTACACGTGAAAGCCATCGTGATCACGCACGCACACATCGACCACATCGGCGGCGCGCACAAACTGCACGCATCCACCGGCGCGCCGGTTTATATGAACGAAAACGACGACAAGCTGCAGGACATGATGGACATACAGGCGGCGTGGCTGGGCGTGCGCACGCCGGAGCGTACCCTGATCGATGCACCGGCGCGGGATGGCGATATCCTGCGGGCGGCGGGCGCGGAGTTCCATGTGCTGCATACGCCGGGACACACGCCGGGAAGCATCAGCCTGTGGCTGCCCTCCGAGAAGAAGTTGGTGGCGGGCGACACGCTCTTCCGCGACAGCATCGGGCGCACCGATCTGCCATTCGGCGATGGCGACCGGATCCTGCGCTCGATTCACGACAAATATTTCGCGCTGCCGGATGAAACCATCGTAGTGCCGGGGCATGGACCAGTAACCACTCTGGGGCGCGAGAAGCAGTTCAATTATTTCCTGCAGGGCATGTAGAGGGCGCGTAGATGCAGATACCCAACTGGCCCGTTTCGACCGACCGCGAGATCGAACTGCTGCGCGAGGTTCTGGAGAGCGGGCGCTGGGGCGGGCACAGCGATTTCGTCAGGCGGCTGGAAAGCGAGTTCGCCGCCTTCACGCATTGCGCGCACGGCATATCGGCGATGAACGGCACGGTCACGCTGGAGATGGCGCTGTGCGCGGCCGGCGTGCGCCCCGGCGACGAAGTGATTGTGCCCGCCATTTCGTTCGTTTCCACAGCTACGGCAGTGTCGCGCGTAGGCGCAGTTCCGGTGTTCGTGGATATCGAGCCGCTGAGCTTCAATATGGATCCGGAGCGCGCCGCCGCGGCCATCGCTCCACGGACGAAGGCCATCATCCCCGTACACTTCGGCGGCGCCATCGCGGATATGGACCGGCTCGCGCCGCTGGCCGCAGAACACGGGGTGGCGCTGATCGAAGACGCGGCGCACGCGCACGGCTCGGAGTGGGGCGGACGCCGCGCGGGCAGCCTGGGCCTGGCCGGCTCGTTCAGCTTCCAGAATTCAAAGGTGATGACGGCAGGCGAGGGTGGCATGCTGACAACCAACGACACGGCGTTCGCCGACGGCGCGCGTTCCATCATGGACCAGGGCCGCAAACCGGGTGGCGGCTGGTTCCATCACTACACGCTGGGCAGCAATTACCGGATCACCGGCCTGCAGGCGGCGGTGCTGCTGGCGCAGCTTGAGCGACTGCCGGAGCAGATCTGCCGCCGCACGCGGAATGCGGCCGCACTCCGCGCGGAGTTGGCCGATGTCCCGGGGCTGGCGTTTCAGGCAGTGTCCCAGCAGCAGAACGCGAATTCGTGGTATCTGCTGCTGGGCCGCATCGATTCGCAACGCATGGGCCGCACGCGCGACGAGTTTCATCGCGCGCTGACCGCGCAGGGCGTGCCCTGTACGCCGTTCTATCCGCATCCGCTCTATGGAAATCCGTTGTATCGGGAGGGCGGCTGCCGCGTAGAGCCTTGCCCCGTGGCAGAAGCCTGCATCGGCGATGCATTTTGGCTGCCGCATCGCGCGCTGCTGGGGGATGAGCAGACCACGCGGGAGATCGCCGGCGCCATAATTAAGGCTTCGAGTGAGGTGTTCGCATGATGAATAACGATCAAAATCCAATCAGCCGGCGCGGGTTTGTCCAGACCGCGGCGCTGGCGGCCGGTACTCTGGCGGCGGCAGACTTAACCCGCGCCGCGGCGCCGGCGGCCGATGTGAAAATCGGCTTGTATAGCATTACTTACGGAGGCGTCTGGTATCGCGGCGATGCCCTGACCGTCGAGCAGGTCGTCGATCGCGCCCGCAAGTTCGGATACCAGGGCGTGGAGATCGATGGCAAACGTCCGCACGGCAATCCGCTCGATATGCCGCAGGCGCGTTGCCGCGAACTGCGCCGCATGGCCGCCGATCGGGGCCTCGAAATCTACGCCGTGGCCGCCAACAACGATTTCAGCAGCCCCATTCCGGAGCATCGCGAATCCCAGTTGGTTTACACGCGGGAGTTGATGCGTATGACGGGAGACCTGGGCGCCAAGGTGCTGCGCGTCTTCTTGGGTTGGCCGGGCGTCACTCTCCTACCCGAAGGCGGCGGCAGCTACGATTTCGCGAAAGCGGTGTGGAAAGACGAGCACCAAGGCTTCTCCGCCGAACAGACTTGGGCCTGGTGCCGGGCGAGCTTGACGGAGGCGGCCAGATTCGCAGGCGATTTAGGCGTGACCCTGGCGTTGCAGAACCATCCGCCGGTGATCGACAAGGGCTACGTCGATTGTCTGCGCATGGTGAACGAAGTTAGTTCACCACATCTGAAGATCTGCTTCGACGCCCGGTTGGAGCACACTTTGGACGAAGCGGGCGTGCGCAAGGCCGTGAACGAGGTGGGCGCGCTACAGAGGCTCTGGCATTACGGCGGCGAGTACGATCGCGGTCCCGATGGAATCACCGTAAAGGGCGACGAAAAGGCCATGGCCGAAATGCTCGGCCTGTGCGACATCGGCTATCACGGTTATGCGGGCTTTGAGTTGTGCCATCCGTTGCCGGTGGTGAACGGTCAAACGGTGGGGTTGGACTTCGTCGATAGGAATGCGCAACTGGCTGCGGAATATATGCGCGGCATTCTCGCGGAGGCGAAGAAGCGGCACGCTGCGCAGGCCTGACGCCGAAAGCAACGGCGGTGCGTCCGATTGACACGTTCACCCGCGCCATGAGCGCCATAATTTAGGGGTTTTCACGGCACCCGGCGTGCTAATCCCGGTTCGTGCCCGGAAAAGCCGCCCTCTGGCTTGCCTTTGCTCAGCGCCACTTTGCGTGCGAGTGCCGGCCCCAGTATTCCGCCTGCAATTCAGAACGCCTTTCGCTTTGATGCGCCTGGGAATATAAATGCCATTGGCTTCGATTCAGCTGGCAACCTATACTTGGCGGGCGTCACTATCGGCCTTCCACTGCCCGCAGGTACGACGGTAATCGGACAAGCCCAGGGCAACGCTTTGTTCGTCATGAAAATAGCGCCATCCACGTCACCCCATTTCCCCACGACCGTAAATGGCTTTCAGCCAACCTCAGGGATAGCGCGCAGCGCCTATCTGGTGAAATTGGCTTCATCCGGTAAGGAGTTGATCTATTCCACTTACTTCGGCCAATATCCAACCACCGCCACGGCCCTCGCCATCGATGCCGACGGAAATGCATACCTGGCTGGAAACACTAACGGCGCGACATTTCCGACAACAGCCGGAGCGTACCAAACCAGCATTGCCACGGCTCCGGGAGACGGCGCCACCGGTTTCATTGGCAATTCGATCCGGCAGGCAAGCTGATGGCATCGACGCTGTTCGGCGCGCCTGTGTCGTACGCGAATACTTACACCAACGTTACTTCAATTACCGTGGATATTACCGGGGTGAGCCATATCTGTGGAAGCACCAATTCGCCCGATTTCGCAACCTCTGGAGGCCATGGCGCGCGTGCATCAGAGCCGTGAGCAGCGGTTGCAGGAGTTACACCGCAAGCTTTTTGCCGCCGTCCAAAACCGCTGATCGTGCCGCACACGGCTGACAGCCCCCCGGTTATGGTGCCGCGATCCCGCGCGCCTCCAACAAATCCCCCGTGCGCAACAATAGATTCATCTGATTCCGCCGATAGCCTACCGCATTCTGCACCACAGTCGACTCGGCCGTTACCAGCGCGCCCTGCGCCTGCAGCACAAAGAAAATGGTGCTGTTGCCCAACTCGTATTTCTTCTGCTCCGCTTCCATGTACTTCCGGGAGAAATCCTGCGCCACCACGGACAGCTTCATGGCGTCTTTGCTGGATTCCACCTGGCTTACGGCCGTCAGCACGTCGAGCCGCACCTGCTGCCGCACCGTGCGGACGGTCAGAGTATCGCGCTTTTTCGCCACCAGGGCGTCCGCCATGTCCGCCGACGCCCGATGACTCTTGATGGGCAGCGTCAACGTTAGCCCGAAGGAATACATCGGGTAACCGAAGCTGAACATCTGGCTCAAGGCATCGCCGAAGCCGCCCGGCACCGCAGCCGGCGCGGGTAGGACTCCGGGACCGGCGCTCTGCGGATAGAAAACACCGCCCAGCCCTTGCGTCGAGTAACTGCCGGTCAATTCCAGGTCGGGAAGGAGTTCGTTCTTGGCCAGACTGATTCCGAGATCGTCGATGTCCAGGCTCTGCGTGGCCGACTTCAGGTCGGGCCGCGCGCCGAGGGCTTTGTGCACCTCCTTCTCGGCGTCAATGGGGGGCGCGTCCACTTCGGGCGCCACGGTCTCGGTCAGGACGATGGGAAGAGTGCGGATCTTCTGGTCCAGATCGGCGCCGATCTGCCTGCGCAGCGCGTCCTCGGTTTGCTTCAGGGCGTATTGGGCCTGCGAAACGCCGATCTTGGACGTGGCGTACTGTTGCTCCGGATTGTAAATGTCGAGTGGCGAAAGCGCGCCCAACTCCAACTCGCGCTGCGCGCGCTTGAGGGCCTGATCCGCCAGGTCGCGGGCGCTCTCGGCCACGCGCAGGTTTTCGCGCGCCAGGATTGCGTCCCAGTACGCGTTCTCGGCATTGCTGACCAGTTGCAACAGGCTGGTCTTCAGGTCGTATTCCGTCTTGCGCAATGTGCTGGTAGCCACCATGATGGGCACGCGGTTGATATAGGCGCCGCGATTCTTGATTAGCGGCTGGGATATGTTCAACTGCAAACTGGAGGTAAGTGTAGGGTTGTAATAGTAATAGCCGCTGTTGGTGGAGAGCTTCTGGGCGGCGAAGTCGACGTTATACTGCAAGCCGGTGGGCAGGGTCTGGGCGTAATTGAAATTCGCGGGCTGCGAGAGCTCGACCAGTGTGCTGGCGCCGGCGCCCGACGTAAGCTGGTCGCCCGATGGCGTGCGCTGCTCGGTACTGCTGAAACTGGCGGTGGCCAGCGGATCGAATGCCGCGAAGGCGCGCGTGATGGCGTTCTGTGCGACATCAACGGTTAACCGCTGGATCGCGATGTCGGTATTGTTGGCCATTACCAGCTCCAGATATCCGCGCAGCGAAAGCTCCAGCTTGCCGTTCACCACGTAGTCGTCCAGCCGCACGGGGGACTGCAGTTCCACCTTCGTGACGGGCCTGGCGAACGTCTCGCGGAAGTATGCCGGCTTGGGAAACGAGGCAAGCTGCCCGAACGCAGCCGCAGCCGGCAGCAGGCTCAGGACCAGGCCGGGGAGAAAAGTGCGAGAGAGCATGTTGATATCTATGATTGGACGCTCCCGGCGGCCATTTCGCTCAAAGTTTTTGGTGTAATCGTTTGGCACGGGTGTATCCCGTGTGTCACTAGGCGCCACAATTTTCTGGCGCCGAATGTCGATTTCGCCGGTCGCGATTCGTTATAAGATCGCAACACGCAACACAGAGGAGAAAAACAATGAAACGACGCCTTATCGTCATCGCAACCGTATTGTTGGCGGCCGCCGCGGTCCAGGCTGCCAGTCCTACAACCGAACCCTCCGCCGGCCCCGCCGCTTACGCGCGGCTCAAAACCCTGGTGGGCGAGTGGGAAGCCGACACCCAAATGGGCAAAGCCCATATCAGCTATGAACTCATCGCCGGCGGCACGTCCCTGGTGGAAAAGGAGACCGGCGACAAGATGCCGGCCATGCTGACCGTCTATTACCTGGACGGAGACCGCCTGCTATTGACCCACTACTGCATGGCGGGCAACCAGCCGCGCATGCAGGCGCGCGCCTTCAACGCCGAAACCGGCGAGGTCGAATTCCAGTTCCTGGATGCCACCAATCTCAAGCCGGGCGGCGGGCACATGCACAATGCCAAGATCCGCCTGACCGATAACGACCACTTCAGCAGCGAGTGGGAGTTCTACGAAAACGGCCAACAGAAGATGGCCGAAACCGCGCAATACACGCGCGTAAAATAAATAGGAGAAAAACGATGCCACATTTCATGCTATTGCTCCACGACGACCCGGCCGGATTTCACCAGCTCAGCCCGGAGGAGATGCAGAAGGCGCTCGAGAAGTACATGGCTTGGACGAAAAAGCCGTTCACCCGCGACGCCCACCGATTGACGGAGGATCCCGGCCGCGTAATGCGCTCAAAGGGAGGCCAGATCCGCACTACCGACGGTCCCTACAGCGAAACCAAAGAGATACTGGGCGGCTATTACACTATCGAGGCCGCCGACTACGATGAAGCCGTACGCCTGGCCATGGAGCACCCAACACTGGAACACGGCGGCACCATCGAGGTAAGGCAAGTCTGGGGATCGTAGCCGCATCTCCCGATACCGGAGTCTTGCTGGAGCACCTGTTCCGGCACCAAGCGGGCCGGATGGTCGCGCATCTTACGCGGCTGCTCGGCCCGGCGCATTTGGAATTGGCGGAAGAGACTGTGCAGGAGGCCATGCTGCGCGCTCTGCAAACCTGGCCTTATCAGGGTGTTCCCGAAAACGCCGCCGCATGGCTCTTCCGCGTAGCGCATAACATAGCCATCGACGCGGTCCGACGCAACCGCACGCTGAGCGACAAGACTGGCGCGATCGTGGCCGAACTCGCCCACTCAGCTTCGGTTGTACCGGACGATCCGCACCTCGAAGAGCAGCTTCGCGACGACGAGTTGCGTATGATCTTCATGTGCTGCCATCCGGAGATTCCACACGACGCACGCGTGGCCCTAAGCCTGAAAACCGTGGGCGGATTCGGCGTGCGCGAGATCGCCCGCGCTTTTCTGGCCGACGATGCCGCGATCGCACAGCGCCTGGTGCGCGCCAAGCGCCAGATCCGCGAAGGCCGGCTGACGCTCGATATGCCGCGCGGACCTGAGCTGAAGCAGCGCCTCGACTCCGTGCTGGAGGTCATCTACTTCATGTTCAACGAAGGATACGCAGCGCATGCCGGCGAGGATCTCGTTCGCCAGGATCTCTGCCAGGAAGCGCTGCGGCTGGGCCGTCTGGTGGCGGCCTCCTCCATCGGCGAGCCGCGCGCCGAGGCGCTGGTCGCGTTGATGGCGCTGGAGGCCGCCCGGCTGCCCGCACGCGTCGACGAATCCGGCGACCTCATCCTGCTCGAATCTCAGGACCATCGCCGCTGGGATCGGCGTTTGATCTCGCTCGGATTTCGATACTTCGATCGCTCCATGGCCGGTGAAGACGTCTCCGAATATCACGTGCAGGCGGCTATTGCGGCGACCCACGCGCGCGCGGCTGATGCGCAATCGCGGGATTGGTCTATGATCCTCGATTTGTACGATCAACTGCTGGCGCTGAACGCCTCACCGGTAGTGGCGCTCAATCGCGCCGTGGCGGTGGCCAAAGTGCGCGGCCCGTTGGAAGGGCTGGCTGCGCTGGAACCGCTGGCAAACGATCCGAAGTTGCATGATTATTATCTGTTGCTGGCGGTGCGCGGGCACCTACTCCTAGAGCTCAGCCGGCAAACGGAAGCCGCGGCTTGCTTTCGCGCCGCGCTGGATTGCCCATGCTCCGAGCCTGAGCGCCGCTTCCTGCGCCGCAAACTACAGGCCTGTGAGCTATAATGCCGGGTGGCTCATATGAAGAAATACCTTGTCTTATATCGGTCCGAAGCCGCATTAACGGGCATGTCGGTCTCCGAAATGTTTGCCAACTCCACGCCTGAGCAAATGCAAGCGGGTATGGCCGCCTGGCAAGCGTGGTATCAGAATTGCGGCGGTGCCGTCGTCGACCTGGGCGCGCCGCTCGACAAGTCGACGATCGTTAAGGCGGGCGCCGCGGAGTCCGGCAAGACCGCCATTACAGGCTTCTCGCTCCTGCAGGCGGAGTCCATGGAAGAGGCCGTGTCTTTGATGAAGGGGCACCCTCATTTCCGCGCGCCGGGCGCCACGGTACAGATTCTCGAGTCTGTTCCCATGCCGGGGATATGATAGAACCGGCGGCCCGTGCGATGAGCGCCTCGAAAAAGAACAATATTTCCGCCGAAAAGCTGGAGCTGTACGCAAGACTGGCCGCGACCATCCCCGACATCCAGCGGAAGGGCGCAACTGTTCCCTACACTTCGCTCAACGGGAATATGTTCAGCTACCTGCACTCCTCCAGCGTCCTGGCGCTCCGGCTTCCCGAGGGAGAACGGGTGAAGTTCCTGAAGAAGTACAAAACGAATCTAGTCGAAGTTTACGGGATCGTGCAAAAGGAGTATGTTACAGTTCCTGACGCGCTCCTGGAGAATACCGCTGAGTTGAAGCCGTATTTCCTGGCTAGCTACGGCTACGCCAAGAGCCTTAAGCCCAAACCATCAAAGAAGAAGAGTTGAAGAAGAGTTAGCGGAGGATGCATGAAGTTCAGCGTGGACGATTTCAAGCGGCTGTATGCCGAGATGCCCGATGAGGAATTGCGTTCGCTGGACCGGAACGAACTGACCGAAGTTGCCCGGCAGTGTTACGATGCCGAGTTGGCGCGGCGGGGTCTGCCGGCCGAGGCAACGCGTCGCACGCCTCAGCCTATCGCGGCGCCCGAAGAGCCTTGGGAGACCGCGCTGGCATCGGAAGATGTTCCGGAGGCCGTGGTCGCTCGCGAGGAGGAGGAAGACTTGGCTCCGGCGGCGATTTTCACATCGCGCGACGACGCCAAGGCAGCCCGAGCGCTGCTGCAATCGGCTGCGATCCCGGCTTTCCTGGAGGACGATACGCTGACTGGCAGCGGATTCCGCTTGCTGGTGGCCGCGTCATACGTAGCGCAGGCGCGCGAGGTTCTCGGGGAGTAAATAGAGGCGAGCCCGCGATCAGAAATCGTCGATCATCCAGACGTTCGACGACGTGGTCCAGCGCAGGAATGCCAGGTGCTTGCCGTCGGGCGACGGCATTCCCCACGTATCCTGACCGTCCATGGCTTGTTCATAGAGCACCTGCGACTCACCCGACGGACTCACATGCAGCAGGTACTCTCCATTGGCAGGCGTGCTGCTTGACACATACCATCCCTTTCCGCCGGCGGTCCAGAAGAGAACCTCCAATCCTTTCCGGCCCGGCACCTCGACCTCGGAAGCAGCGGCGCCATTCAGCGGGATACGCCGGATTCGATTCCCGATCCCCTGGGGATCCACTGCGGCGATTTCCGATCCGTCCGGCGAAAGTTGGAAGCTGGGCGACAGGCGCGAGTCGAAGTCCATATGGCCGATCTCGCCGCCTTGCCCCTCGGCGTGGTCGAAGCGGTAGAACGTCAGTACCTTGCCCCGTAGCCGCGCGAGCACGCATATTTCAGGCCGCTCGCAGGCGCAACCGACATCGATACCCGCGTCCCGGAGCACATCGCTGGACGCTCCTCCGTCCGCCGGTATGCGGCGGATCGCCAAAGGCCGGTTCCAGGACAGGGCGTCGCCAGCCGGCACCGAGCGGTAGTAGATCCACGGGCCGCCGAACCGGGGAAACATGGCATCTTGGGAATCCATGCTGAGCAACTCCGGGACAGTCCGGTCGAGGCGCTGGCGGAAGACCTGAGACCTGCCGTTCCGATTGGAAGAAAAAACCACCGCCTGGCCGTCGGGTGTCCAGAACGCCGGGTGGTCGTCGCTCTCGTCCAGTGTTAACCGGCGGGTATTTGCGAGTTCGGTCTCACCGGCCCGCAGATCGCCGACGTAGACGTCCGCCTGCCACCTTCCGTTCAATAAGGCGACCTGTTTGCCGTCCGCGGTGGCTGAAATTCCCGAAATGCTAAAATTCGTCCAGTCGGTAAGCTTGCGGGGCGGTCCCGCGGGCTTCCCCAGGACTGGGTCAACCGGGAGTTCCCAGAGGTTTGTGAAGTTCTGGGCGCCTTCTGCCGCAGAGTAGATCAGCCTTCCCGGCGGCAGCAGGCGGAAGGCCCGGGCGCTAGCGTCCGACAACACGACGGTCCGGCCGGTGCCCTGCACGTCGCAGGTTTCGAGTGTAATGCTCTCCTGCTCCTTTTCCCAGTGCACGCGCACGAACCACACCCGGCCGCCGTCGGGCGACCAGGACATCGGGTATAGCTTGTCGGGCGCCGTGGCGGTCAGGATACGCCGTGGATTCTCGCCGTTACCGTCCATCAGCCAAAGCTGCCGGATGACACCGTCCGTGTACGCGACGCGGGCGCCGTCCGGCGCAACTACGGCGTTCAGGGCATTGTCGCGGAGGGGACTAAGCGTTCCGCGCAGGATGGAAAGCACGAAAAGGGCGGGCGAGTCGTTGACTCTTTCGCCCACAACCAGCCGGGTTGCATCGGGATACCAGGTGACCCTGCCAGGCGCGACGCCTGACCCAAGGGGGATGGAACGAGCCTCGCCGGACGGCAGCGCCTGGATGGTGATGGAGTGGGCGTCGGTATAAGCGAGATATTTGCCATTCGGCGCAATGGCAAACGTGGCCACCGGGTTTTCGGCGGCGTTGGACGTCACCCGGTGTGGCAGAGGAATTGGCTTGTTCCGCTCGCGGCGCGCTCCGCCAGGGAAAACGATCAGCGCGGCGATCGCGGACGCGCCCACCACGGCGCCCATCATGAACCATCGATTGCGCCAGCGGTTTGGACCCATCCGCTTTTTCACGGCCTGAGCCGGGCCGGGAACGGCATCCGGCGGGCCGGCCGGAGGAATGGCGATGCGTTCGACTTGCGCCGCAAACCGGTAACCGCGCCCTGGAACCGTGACGATGAGTTTGTTCTCCGTTGACGGCTGCACGGACAGAGCTTTTCTCAGCAGGAAAACGCTTTGGGTGAGGTTGCTTTCTTCAACGATGGTGTCGCCCCATACCGCCTTCATCAGTTCATCTTTCGTCAGCAGCCGCTCCGTGTTGCGGACCATGTACAGCAGCAGGTCGAAGGCGCGAGATGGGATTGCGATGGGCTTGCCTTCAAGTGCGAAGACGCGATTCGCAGGGTCGATCTCAAACGCCGCGAACCGGTACAAAGTATTGATTTCAAAACCCATACGCCGCCTTGAGAATTAATTGAGAACCAATTGAGGAGGCGTTTGAGGACGCCCACGCAAGGTGCGTGGTTCTATGGACCGGTAGCGGGCTCGATTGTGCTGGAAAACACGCCACCTGTCAATTGTATCCAAGCGTGGCGGTGGGGATCTCGGAAGGGATGACCGAATCGGAGAAAGAAAAGGAACTTACGAACATGAAACTCAAAACGAACGTTTTCGCAGACAGGGTCGCGCGCGTGGCCCGTCTTTCACTCGGGGCCGTTTCGCTGGCGACCGTGGCAATGGCTTTGATGCCGCAGACCATGCGGGCGCAGGAGAACCCTCTGGTGCTCGACAACTTTCAGACCGGTGCGGGCAAGATCGCGGCCACATCGGGCACTCAGAGCGTCACCCAGCCTGGCGCGGGGATCGTCGGCGGCGGCCGATACATTTCTATCGTGTACGATCCCGGCGCCTCCAGCCAATTCGGGCAGCCCTCGACGTTGCAGGTCCGGCCCAGCGCGGACCCGAAGGTGCTTCCCCCAGCACTGATTTGGTCCAATGGCTTCGACGCCACACCGTTGATTGAGGTGGAATATGCGGGTCCAAACAATGACACCCCGCTGGGCCTCAACCTGACCAATTACGACCGGTTCCGTTTCAGCTTTGAGGGGCTTTCAACCGGCGTCGTGCTCGTCGCAGGGGTATGGTATGGAGGCAGTTTTCAATACGACGCATCACTGCCCTGCGCCCTGACGGCGTCCAGCAACTCGTTCACGGTCGACCTTCCCTTCTCGGCATTCACTCCGGAGCAACTGGTTCCGATAACCTGGAGCGATCTCGACCAACTCACCATCGAGATCACCGAAGGAACCAGTCCCTTGAATTCGCCGAATCTGGCGATCACGGGTTTCTACGCACTCCCGGCCACCGACCCGGCGGGCACCATCACGTGCGGCACTCCCACCACTTAGCGGGAGGCTTGCGGGATATGCCCGGGTAAAGCCGGGTGAACCACGCTTGGGGGATTGCTATGAAACGTTTCCGAATACTCTTATTCCTTACTATCGTTTGTTTATCGTTGGTCGAAGGAACCCTTGCGCAGACCACGACCGCAACCGCCCTTCCCCGGCTGATGCGCTTCGGCGGTACGGTTAGGGACCCCGACGGCAATCCGCTGACCGGCGCAGCCGGCATTACTTTTGCCTTGTACTCCGAACAAACCGGCGGCGCGGCACTCTGGATGGAGACGCAGAACGTCACTGCCGATAGCAGCGGCCACTACACGGTTCTGCTGGGCTCCACCAAACCCGAAGGCCTTCCGGCCGAGTTGTTCAATTCCGAGCAGGCCCGCTGGGTGGGCGTACAGGTGCAAGGGCAGGCCGAGCAGCCGCGGGTGCTGCTGGTGAGCGCCCCCTACGCCTTGAAAGCCGGCGACGCGGAGACCATCGGGGGGCTGCCGCCATCGGCCTTCGTGCTGGCCGCGCCGCCAGCCGCCGGTTCGGCTACCGCGAGCAGCGCCCTCGCCATCGCGGCGGGGAGCCGGGATGTGTCGCCGGCGACCGCTACCGACGTGACCACCACCGGCGGCACGGCCAACTCTCTGCCGCTCTTCACCGGGACCTCGACGATCCTGGATTCGGTGGTGTACCAGTCCGGGACCGGCAGCACTGCCATGATCGGCATCAACACCAGCGCACCAACAGCCACGTTGGATGTGCAGGGCAACGTGGCGGCCAGCGGTGCGATCACCACCGGATCGGGATCCACGTTCTCCGGGCTGACCCTGCCGGCACTGGGCACGGCTACCGCCTCCGGGGGCTGGATCTCGCATTCGTTGGACCTGGCGGCGTCGTCTTACGACAGCGCTACCGGTGCGGCGGTGAGTCAGACCTTCAAATGGCAGGCGGAGCCGTTGGGCAACGACACCGCCAATCCCGGTGGATCGCTGAACCTGCTCTTTTACTCCGGGACCAACTCACCGGTGGAGACCGGTCTCAAGGTGGCCAGCAGCGGCCAGATCAGCTTCGCCGCGGGACAGACCTTTCCGGGCACCGGCGCCGGCACGGTGACCAGCGTGGGCAGCGGGACAGGATTAACGGGTGGCCCCATCACGGGCAGCGGGACGCTGGGCCTGGCTTCGAATGCCTGTGCAGCGGGCGACGCTTTGACCGCGTTGCCATTCACTTGCGCGCCGTTCGCCACGCTGGGGGCCAACACTTTCACCGGCAATCAGATCGTCGCGGGCAACGTCACCGCCACCGGATCGATCGCCACCGGGGCGGGCTCCAGCCTAGCCGGGCTGACGCTGCCAGCCCTGGGCGCCGCCACCTCCTCGCAGGGCCGAATCTCGCACTCGTTGGATCTGGCGGCCACGTCTTACAACAGCGCCACCGCTGCGTCCGTGAATCAGACCTTCAAATGGCAGGCGGAGCCGCAGGGCAATGACACCGCCAACCCCGGCGCGTCGCTGAACCTGCTCTTCTACTCTGGGACCAACTCGCCGGCGGAGACCGGGCTCAAGCTGGCCAGCAACGGCCAGATCACCTTCGCGCCGGGGCAGACTTTTCCGGGCGCCAGTCCGGCGGGGGCGGCAGGTGTGAACCCGCAGCAGGTGGCGCTGCTGAAGTGGTTCCCGGCGTACCAGTCAGCGTCGTTTCCTGTAGGGGAGCAGCCCTCCGGCGTCGCTTTTGATGGGTCCAACATCTGGGTGACGAACAGTGACGACACCATTACCGAGCTGTTGGCCTCGACCGGCGCCGTATTGGGCACGTTCTCCGTGGGGATTGAGCCGGCCGGGATCGCTTATGACGGGGCCAACATCTGGGCGGCGAACATTAGCGGCAGCAACGTGATTAAGCTGCAGGCCGCGACAGGCACTGTGGTGGGCACGTTCCCCGTGGGTAGCGAGCCGATCGGAGTCGCTTTCGATGGGGCCAACATCTGGGTGGCGAACTTTGGCAGCAACAACGTGACCGAACTGCAGGCCGCAACCGGCGCAGTGCTGGGTACGTTCCCGGTGGGAAGCAATCCGATCGCGCTGGCTTTCGATGGGGCCAACATCTGGGTCGCGAACTCGGGCAGCAACAACGTGACCGAGTTGCAGGCCGCAACCGGCGCCGTGGTGGGAACGTTCAACGTCGGAAGCATTCCGCGCGCGGTCGCTTTTGATGGGGCCAACATCTGGGTGACGAACAATGGCAGCAACACCGTGAGTAAGCTGCTGGCCTCGACCGGCGCTGTGGTGGGCACGTTCCCCGTCGGAACCAGTCCGTACGGGGTCGCTTTCGATGGAGCCAATATCTGGGTGGCGAACTTTGGCAGCAACAACGTGACCAAGCTGCTGGCCGCGACCGGCGCTGTGGTGGGCACGTTCCCCGTAGGAACTCCGTTCGGGATCGCTTTTGACGGGGCCAACATCTGGGTGGCAAACTGGGGTAGCAGGAGCGTGAGCAAGCTGTAGCTTTGCACTTTTCGCTTCGGCGGCGCACGGCGCCGCCCCACGCTACGTTTTCAAATAATACCGGAGCCTAGCGGCCGGGACTTCCACGGGCATGACCAAACCTGAAATCAAAGGAGCTTACAAACACGTGAAATTCGAAACAAGCACTTTCGCACACCGGACCACGCGCGTCGCCGTCCGCTCTGTTTTCGCGGCAGGTGTCCTTCTCTGCCTCTGCGCTCTCAACGCCTTCTCCTCGACTGTCACCTTGACGAGTTCGGCAAACCCTTCCACTTACGGCCAAAGCGTGACGCTAACCGCCACCCTATCGCCTTCCACCGCCACCGGTACCGTGACCTTCTACAACGGTGTGACGGTGCTCGAGACAGAACCGCTGTCGAGCGGCCAAGCGGCGCTGAAGACCGTTATGTTGCCCTCCGGGACCCTCTCCATTCTGGCCCGCTACAACGGCGATGGGAGCGATCTTCCCGCCCTTTCTCCGCCTTTTGAACAGACGGTCAATGCGGTTGCCGGAAGCGGGTTCGCTGCGGCAGTGAACTATGCGGCGGGCACGATGCCCTTATATATGGCAGCGGGAGACTTCAACGGCGACGGCAATGTCGACCTGGCCGTCGCGACTGACGTGAACAATAGCAGCGTCAGTATATTGATGGGAAACGGCGACGGCACCTTCAAGGCTCCCGTGAGCTACGCCACCGGCGAAAATGTTTATTGGGTTGCAGTGGGGGATTTCAATGGCGATGGAATTCCGGACCTGGTTGTCTCCGGATCCAGCCTTACCGCCGAGTATTGGGGTTTAGCGGTGCTTATCGGCAACGGCGATGGCACGTTCCAGTTGCCGACGACTTATTACTACGAGTCCGGATACATGCCTCTAACGGTTGCCGTCGCGGACTTCAACGGCGACGGCATTGCCGATCTTGTATCGCTGAACCAGTCCACCGGCGGAACCGGCTTCATCCTTGCGACCGTGTACCTCGGGCACGGCGATGGAACGTTTCAGAGCGCGTTGGTCAGGACTACCAGCGGTCCCGTTGGATCCGGTTACTCTCTGGGCGTGGGAGACTTCAACGGCGACGGGATTCCGGATATCGCCATGCTCGGATACAGCACGCTGGATATCTTCATCGGCAACGGCGACGGGACTTTCAAGACGGGACTTTCATCCAACATTACGTCCGCCGCCTATCCCTTCGTCGTGGCGGATCTGAATGGCGATGGCAAAACCGATCTGGCATTCAGCACCGGCACCGGCGTGAGCGTGGTTCTTGGAAACGGCGACGGGACATTCCAAGCGGCCGCCAGCTACGGCAGCTTCCTTCTACCCAGGGTACTGGTGACCGCGGATTTCAACGGCGACGGCACGCCCGACATCGCGTTGGATTCCTGGAACACAGCCACTGCTCCTGACTCGCTAGCAAGCGTGCTGCTGGGCAATGGCGGCGGGACCCTGCAGAGCCCTGTCAGCTACGCGGCCGGAACGAATTCCTATGGCGTCGTGGCAGCGGACTTCAACGGGGACGGCAGAGCCGACCTCGCCCTCGCCAATTCCGGCAGCACTAACGTGAGCATCCTGCTGGCCAAAGCGCCGACGCTGCTTCCCCAGACCATCACCTTCGGGCCGCTCGGCAATGAGGTGTTCGGCGCGGCGCCGTTCACGGTCAGCGCGACCGCGACGTCGGGCCTCGCCGTCACCTTTGCTCCGACTACACCGGCCGTCTGCTCGGTATCGGGCGACACCGTCACTCTAGTCGCCGTGGGTACCTGTACGATCCAGGCGACCCAAGCAGGCAACGGCACGTACGCCGCGGCCACACCGGTCAACCAGAGCTTCGTCGTGTCCCAAGGGAGCCAGAGCATCACTTTCGGGGCACTCTCGAACCAGGTATTCGGTACCGCGCCGTTCCCGCTTAGCGCGACCGCGACGTCGGGCCTTGCCGTGAGCTTCGCTCCGACTACGCCGTCTGTCTGCGCGGTATCGGGCGCCACTGTCACGCTGGTCGCTGTGGGTACCTGCACGATCCAGGCGACGCAGGCGGGCAACGCAAACTACTCCGCAGCCACGCCCGTCAACCAGAGCTTCCTGGTGACGCAAGGGAGCCAGACCATCACTTTCGGCGCCCTCTCGAACCAGGCGTTCGGCGCCGCGCCGTTCCCGGTCAGTGCGACCGCGTCCTCGGGCCTCCCCGTCAGCTTCGCATCGATTACTCCGGGTGTCTGCACGGTATCGGGCGCCACGGTGACGCTGGCCGCCGTGGGCACCTGCACGATTCGAGCGACCCAGCCCGGCAACGCCAACTACACCGCGGCCTTACCCGTCAAGCAGAGCTTTACAGTCACGCAGGGGAGCCAGACCATCTCATTCGGTCCGCTCCCTTACCAGATCCTCGGCGCCGCTCCATTCGCGGTCAGCGCCACCGCCAGCTCCGGCCTCACGGTCTATTTCAGCTCGCGAACGCCGGCTGTGTGTACCGTTTCGGGAGCTACCGTGACCCTGGTCGCCGTGGGCACTTGCACCATCAGAGCGTCGCAACCGGGCAATGCCGACTACGCCGCGGCCACACCGGTCAACCAGAGCTTTTTGGTGAAGGAGAGCCAAACCATCACCTTCGGGGCACTCGCGAATCGGACGCTCGGCTCCGGGCCATTCACGGTCGGCGCAACCGCTAGTTCCGGCTTGACGGTAGCTTTTGGCTCGCGAACGCCGGCTGTGTGCACGGTTTCGGGAACCACCGTGACGCTGGTCGCCGTGGGTGTGTGCTCGATACAGGCGTCCCAACCGGGCAACGCCACTTGGGCTCCCGCCACGCCTGTCGACCAGAGCTTCCACGTCACGCCTTAGGCACCGGCTGTAACCGCTGCGGACAGGCCGCGGGGCCTGTCCCGTAGGCGTTCAAGGGTTCCGTCTACCATAGCCTTGCGTTGCCTGCGATGTTTACGCCGCCTTGAAAGCTGGAACGCCGGTCGCGACGGCGAGGACGACTCTTGATCCGCTTATTGCCTTGTCTAGATGCCGCCCTTGCATACTACAGCACGAATGTGGTAGGTAAAGATCTGCCCAAAGGGCTGAAGCTCAGGTCCGGGCACAATCTTAGCTGAGCGCGACATTATGCTTCGCACCGGTATGCGAATGTGGCGGCAGAGCCTGCTGCTGACTTCGCAGTTCTCGGCCACGATCGCTATCGGCATGGGCGCCACAACCGCGCTGGTGAGTCTACTGCTGGCGCTTGGCTACCAGCCGCTGCCTTATCGCGACCCGGCGAGGCTGGTTGCACTTTGGGAGCGCCCCGAGTCGAGCGAACAGATCATAGGTATATCGGGTCCGGACCTCGCGGACCTTGGGGACGCCACCCACAGCATCTTTGTTACATTCGGGGGCTTCAATCCCATACCGCTCTGGGTGCTCGACGCCCGCGGGGCGAAAAAATTCGCACTTGCTATATCCACGCGAGCGCGTTCAGCGACTTAGGCATCCACCCGGTTTTGGGGCGCGAAGTGCGGCCGGACGACGAACCTGTGGGCCCCACGCCTCACGCAGGCGCCGTCCCCCCGGCCTGGATAAGTTACGAGTTTTGGCAGAGCCGCTACGGTGGCAGTCCGTCGGTGGTCGGTACGACTATTGGACTCGGGCCAAGCGCGACAGGGGAGTACGAGCGGCTCGTGCGCATAGCCGGTGTACTTCCGCGCCGGGTCAGCATCCCGCTCCCGTTCACCAAAGACGCGACGGACGTGTGGTACATCCTGGAGCGCGACAGTGCGGCCCGCCCGCGGCAAGATCCGTCTTTTTTTGGCCTCGGGCGCCTCCGTTCTGGAATCAGCGCCGTGCAGGCGGAGGCGGCGCTGGCGGTCGTCGCGGAAAGGCTGGGGCAGCGCTTCAGCTTTGATAGGCGGAGACGCCCGGTAGTGCAGAGCCTGGAGGCGATAGCACAAGGCCCGGTGCGTCAGACCATGGGGCTGCTGGTAATGGGCGTGGCGTTGGTGTTTCTGGTGGGCTGCGTCAATCTCGCCATCCTGATGGCGGCTGAGGGCAGACGGCGCTGGCGGGAGATTGCCATTCGGGCCGCGCTTGGCGCGAGCCGCTGGCGATTGTGGCGTGAGGTGGCGTCGGAAAAATGCCTGCTCGCGCTCCTATCGCTGGGTCTGGGCCTGTTGTTTGCACCCATGCTGTTGCGAGTGCTGGCGTGGTTGGTGCCGACAGCCGGACTCGGGCCGCCGCTGGAGCAACCCCCGCCGCTAAACCTTGCCATTCTGATCGGCTTCGCCGCCTTTGCACTGGCCGCGGCGCTGGTTTGGTCGGCATTGCTGGTAGCCGCGGCTACCACGGACGGGCCAGGCGCGTCGCGCGCGCTCTCGACAAGCGGATCGGGATACACCGGGATCGGCGATCGCAGCCCACGTGCTGGCCGATGGTGGTTGATCCTGCCAGCCGCCCAAGCTGGGGCCGGAATTTATCTGCTGGCGGCAGCGGCGCTGACGGTCGGGGCCTATGCCACACGCTCCGCCGCCAATCTTGGGCCGGCGCCGCGACGGACCGTGCTGCTGTCGCTCGACACACGCGCCAACGCGTTAGTTACCGACGCCCAGACGCTGGACTTCGACCGGCAAGTGTTGTCCCAGCTTGAGCGGCTACCGGGCACGGAGGCGGTCGCGCTGGTGGACGTGTTCCCTCCGCCGGGTTCTTCCGTGCCCTTTCTGAAGCACGGCGATGCCGCCGACGCCCAGCGTGCAGCAACTTATGCCATTTCTGTTTCGCCTGGCTACTTTCGGGCGCTCGGAATTCCGATTCTGTACGGTCGCGGTTTTGGCGCCACCGACAACATACACGGTGAGAAAGTGGCGATTATCAGTCTGGACATGGCGCAGAAGAACTGGACTTCGCCGAAGGACGCGGTGGGATCCGTGATCAATTTCGGGTCGAAGTTCCAGAATCGTCTCAGGATTGCCGGTGTTGCCGCGAATTTCACCGGCTACTGGGCTCAGAAGCCGTTTCCGATGGTCTATCTGCCCGAAGCGCAATCCGCGAATGGGTGCGGGGAAGTGATTCTGCGCACGGCGGACTCGGCTGACTCCGTCGCCGCCCTGGCGCGGCAACTGTTCGACGGAGTTACGATCCCGGCGGTAATTACGGACGTTTCCACAATGCAGGCGCGCTGGCAGTCGACGCTGACGCGACCGCTGGCGCGCATGGCAGGCATGCTCCTGATAGGGCTTCTCGGGCTGGCACTCTGCCTTCAAGGCGTGTACGCCGTGGCTGCCGGGACCGTGGCCGCACGGAACCATGAGCTTGCGGTCTGCTCAGCGCTCGGTGCGCCTCCTAGCCGAATGGCCTGGAACGTAACGCGCGGGTTGGTCCTGGCCGTTACGGCTGGCACAGCGTTGGGCGTTGGTGCGGCGCTCGGATTACGGCCGCTCCTTGAGCAGTGGCTCGGCGCCACGGCCGCGTGGCAACTCCCGGCAATCGCCGCGGCTGTCGTGCTGCTTGCGATGGCGTCAGCGGCCGGTTGCTGGTTCCCGGCGCGCGCAGCGATGCGGACGGACCCTGCGGAACTGCTGCGGCGGGGCTGAGGACGGCAAGTCGCTCAGCCGGGTCGGAACTACTCAACACGCTAGGCCGCGACGCCTGTCCTGCCGATACAATGGCACTGAGGTGCCCATCGCATGAATTACTACCAGGAGAACCAAGCCGCCTTCCTCGAAGGCCTGAAGGCGTGGCTGCGGATTCCCAGCATCAGCACGCTTTCCGAACACAAGCCCGATATCCGGCGCGCCGCCGAGTTCGCCTTAAACGAATTACGCGCTGCGGGCCTTACCGGCGAGTTGATCGAAGGCGAAGGCAATCCGCTGGTGTTCGCCGAGTGGACCGGCGCTCCCGGTAAGCCCACGCTGCTGCTGTACGGCCACTACGATGTGCAGCCCCCAGATCCGCTGGACGAATGGAAATCGCCGCCATTTGAGCCCGAGGTGCGCGGCAACGATATCTTCGCGCGCGGCAGCTCCGACGATAAAGGCCAGACTTACATCCTGATCAAAGCCGTAGAAGGGCTGCTGAAGACCCGCGGCAAGCTGCCGGTCAATGTGAAATTCTTGATCGAGGGCGAGGAAGAAACGGGTGGCGAGCACATCGAAAGCTACGTCGGAGGGAAGCCCGCGCGTCTGGCATCAGACGCGGCCATCATCTGCGATACCGAGATGTTCGCACCGGAGTTGCCCACCATCTGCGTCGGCCTGCGCGGCATGGTATATGCCGAACTGCATGTGGAAGGCGCCAATCACGACCTGCACTCCGGCGTGTATGGCGGAGCCGCCCCCAACCCTTTGCAGGCAATCGCCGAAATCGTTTGCGCATTGAAGGGCCGCGACGGGCATATTCTGATTCCGGGCTTCTACGACCGGGTAGTGCCGCCCAGCCCCAAAGAGCGCGAAGCTTGGGCCCGCCTGCCCTTCGACGAAGGCGAGTACACGGAGAAGGAGATGGGCGCGCGCGAATTGGTCGGCGAACCGGCAATCCCGCTGTTCGAGCGGCTCTGGGCGCGGCCCACGTTTGAGGTCCACGGCATCCGCGGCGGCTTCACCGGCGAAGGCGCCAAGACGGTAATCCCGGCGCGCGCGGTGGCTAAGATCAGCACCCGGCTGGTGGCCGACCAGGACCCCAAGGAAGCCGCGGAGCAACTGAAGCAGGCGGTCGCGAAGGCCTGCCCGCGCGGCGTTACGGCGGAGCTGAAGTCGCTGCACTCGGCGCCGCCCTCGCTGGTGAACCCCGACAATCGTTTTATACACGCCGCGGCCGACGCCATGTCCGAGATCTTCGGCAAGCCCACCGTCTATATTCGATCCGGTGGCTCGATTCCCATCGTCGCGGCCTTCGAGCAAAGCCTCGGTATTCCCAGCGTGATGATGGGCTTCGGGCTGCCGGACGACAACCTGCACGCCCCCAATGAGAAGCTGCATCTCCCGAACTTTTACCGGGGCATTGAAGCGGTGGGGCGCTACCTGGATCTGCTGGGGTGATTATGGGACAGGCCCAGAGGCCTGTCCCACCAGATGCTATAATCCAAAAGAACTGGAGGGTGCAATTGTGAAGTTCTTTCTAGATACCGCCAACCTGGACGAATTGAAAAAAGGCGCCAATTGGGGCATTGTCGATGGCGTGACGACCAATCCGACGCTGATTGCCAAGGAAGGTCGGCCGATAGAGGACCAAATCCGGCTGATCTGCGACATCGTGGATGGCGATATCAGCGCTGAAGTGGTGTCCACCGAATCGGGCCAAATGGTCCGGGATGGCCGCGAACTGGCGCGCCTGCATAAGAATGTGGTTGTGAAGTGCCCGCTGACGCGGGATGGCATCAAGGCTACCTCCATTCTGAGCAAAGAGGGCATCCGCGTCAACGTGACATTGTGCTTCTCTCCCGGGCAAGCCCTGTTGGCGGCCAAAGCCGGCGCCTACATCGTGAGCCCCTTCGTGGGCCGGCTTGACGACATAGGCTGGACTGGGATGGATCTGATCAAGAACATCTGCCAGATTTACAAAATCCATGGTTTCAAGACGCAAGTGCTGGCCGCCTCGCTGCGTTCTCCTACGCACGTGATCGATGCGGCCATGGCGGGCGCGCATATTGGCACGATGCCGTTCAAGGTGCTGGATATGCTCTTCAATCATCCGCTCACCGACAAGGGCCTCGATCAGTTCCTTAAGGACTGGGCCAAGGTCTTCCAGGAAGCTCCGGTTGCCGGCTAGCGGCAGAGACGGTGTTCACAGCGGCTAATGGCATTACCGCGGCGCTGCTGGGCGTCCTGATTGTCCTGTTGGCGACCATTGGAGTCCGTGCCTGGCTCCGTTCCCGGATCTCCCCGGACGATAAGGAACGCCGGCGCCGGCTGATGTTGCTCTTGGCCGGCAAGATGGGCGACGCCAATCTGTTGGACATCCATGACGATCTTCTGGTGTATTCCTACGCGGTGCGCGGCGTTGAATACACTGCCTCGCAGGATGTTTCAAGACTAAGGGCGTTCATGCCCGATAGCGTCGCTTCACTTGGGGCGATCTGTGTGAAGTACGACCCGCGAAACCCGGCCAATTCCATTGTGCTGGCAGAGGAATGGAGCGGGCTGCGGCCCTGAGCGTTCCCGACTAAGCCTGGCATGCGCTTCAGCCTGTGAACTTAATTGGCTACTCGAACGGTAATAAGCTATTATTAGGCTACTGAGGCCCTAAAGAAACTGGAAATGCTGACACTCGACCCCGGCAAACTAGCCGGACTGGAGATCCCGCTAGGAACCGGCTGGCTTCTCGGCGCGTGCATGGAAGCGCGCGGAAAGCAGGATCTCTGGATCCGGCAGAAGCCCGAAGTGCTTGTAGTGTTGCGCGAACAGGCGATCGTCCAAAGCGTCGAATCGTCGAATCGAATCGAGGGCGTTACGGTCCCGGCGAACCGCCTGCGGCCGCTGGTCATTGGGAGAGCACGGCCGCGGGATCGCTCCGAGGAAGAACTGGCCGGATATCGGGCGGCCCTCGATTGGATCTACTCCCGAAAGCGCCGGATTACAATCACTCCCGATGTCATCCGCCGCTTGCACGCGCTTGCCCAGGGCGGATCTTCGGGAGACGCCGGCGAGTGGAAGAAGCGCGACAACGAAATCGTCGAAATCCTGCGGAGTGGGGAGCCTCAACTTCGATTCGTGCCGGTCTCCGCCAAAAAGACGCCGGCGGCCGTGGAAATGCTGTGCCGCAGATATCGCGCCGCCACCGATGAAGAACGCGTTCCGCCGCTGTTGGTCGCGGCAACATTCGTCCTCGACTTCCTTTGTATCCACCCTTTTCGTGACGGCAATGGCCGCGTCTCGCGGCTGGCCTCGGCTCTGCTGCTGCAATCTCAGGGCTTTCAAGTGGCTCGGTATATCAGCCTGGAGCGCCTGATCGAAGACAGCAAGGAAGAGTATTACCGGATTCTCAAGCTGTGCTCACAGGGATGGCACGAAGGCAAGAACGAAATCATCCCGTGGTGGAACTACTTCCTGGGCACGCTGCGCGGCGCCTACCGGGAGTTCCAGCGCCAGATCGAGTCGGCCGAAGCGCGGCCCGCCAAGAGCGACCTGATTCGCCAGACTGTGCTTAGCCAAGTGGAGCCTTTCACATTGGCCGACATGGCGGCACAGTTGCCGGCGGCCAGCTCACAACTGATTAAGAAGGTCCTGGCGGAAATGAAGAAGGCCGGTCATGCCCGGCTTGTGGGTCGCGGGCGCGGTGCGCGTTGGGAGGTTATCCCATAGTTCGTGCCTCATTCCACCGTGGTGCCGTACGGCACGGGCGTCTTGACTCCTTCGGCGTTCTCCTGTCTGGCGATCTTCCAGCTCCCGCCGCCCTGCTCCAGAAAATAAATCTGCGCTTCGTTGCGGTCCGCATAAACGAACTCCACGCGCAGCCGGACTTCGCGCTCCGCCGTGGCCTGCGGTTCCTGGATCGCGACGCCCTTCACCGAGGCGTTGAAGTTACGGATGTACGTGGCCAGCGCCGCCTCTCCCTTCTCCGCCACGATCTGCCGCAGGGTGCTCTCCATCTGGCCTGTGTAACAGCCCAGATAGGTGCGCACGTCCCCATCGCGCGCGGCGTCCATCATGCGGTAGACGGTGTCTTGCGGGCTCACCCCCGCGAGTGCGCGACCGGCCACCAGGTTCGAGAGCGACGCCGCGCTGGCTTGCCACCCGCCGCGCTTCACGGCCACCAGCGCCAGCGCTCCGATCAGGATGGCCACCGTGGCCACCTGCGCCTTTCGCTCGCGTGTCATGGGTTCCTCCTTGTTGCCGGCGTTCCGACCGGCGTGTCACTTCGCCGGATTATGGTGAGATCGAAGTTCCCGTTCTTGTCCACGATCAGCTTCTTGATCTTCGGCAGCACCTGTTCGAGCGTCTCCAGATACAGCCGCCGCCCGTTCACCGCCGAGGCGCGCGCATATTCGTCCGATACCAGATCGAAGCGCGCCGCATCGCCATTGGCTTCGTCGATTTTAGTCCCCTTGTAAGCCGCCGCCGCTTCGGTCATCTGCTGTGCTTCGCCGCGCGCCTTGGGGATCTCGTCGTTTGCGTACCCCAGCGCCTCGTTGTAGATGCGTGCGGCATCGGCGCGCGCGCTGGCCACATCGCGGAAGGCTTCAGCGGCGTCCGGTGGGGGTGCAATGCTTTCGATGTTGACGCTGGCGATGCGAACGCCCGCGCCGTAAGCGTCTATCAGCTTCTGCGCGGCCGCGCGGGCCTCCTCCTGAATGGCGATCTTATCGGTGGTCAACACCGCATCCACCGTGCGCCGTCCGATCCGGCGTGCCAGTTCAGTCTCGACCGCCGCTGCCACGCTCTTCGCTACATCCTGCGTGTGAAATAAATAGTCGGCCGGCATGTCCACGGAGTACTGCACCACGGCGCGCAGGTTGATGATGTTCTGGTCGCCGGTCAGGAACTGCGAAGCTAGCGGCTGCGTCCGGCCGAGCACGCTATCCGGAAGATCGCCGCCTACCACGAGCCGCTGCAGTTGGCGCACCTTGAGCTTGGTGACGCGATCAATCGGCCAAGGCAGCGACATATGGATGCCCGGGAAAACGCGCGGTTCGACCACCTGCCCGAATCGAGTCACCACCGCCTGTTGATCGGCGGACACGATGTAGACTCCGCTGAGCAGCCACAGAACCGCGGCAGCGATGGCCAACTGCTTGCGCCAGGGCCGCGCTACGCCGGTGTGTTGCTCGTGCGGCGGTTTTTGCGGATGATCGTGATGCGGGTGCTCGTGCGGATGGTTGTGATCATGGCTGTGATCGTGCGCATGGTCGTGATCGTGGGGGTGATCGTGGCCGTGCCCGTTATGGTGATGGTGCTCTACCGTTGGAATCGTGCTCATTGCGCGCCTTCGCCCTTCATGAGCACTTTCAGCAGCTCCGAATCCGAGCTAAGGATTGCGGTCGTCTTATCGTCCAGGATCTTCTTGTAAGATTCCAGCGTGCGCACCAACTTATAGAACTTGGGATTGCGCGAGTAAGCCTGGCTATAAATTCGAGTGGATGCGGCATCGCCTTCGCCGCGCGTCTTCTCCGCCTCTTTATACGCCGCCGAAAGAATTTCATCGCGCTGCCGGTCGGCATCCGCCCGGATCTCCAACGCCTGCTCCTCGCCTTCCGCCCGGTACTGGCGGGCGATGCGCTCGCGCTCCGCGCGCATGCGCGCATACACACTTTGCTTGTTCTGCTCCGGCAGGTTCAGCCGCTTGATACGCACGTCTACGATCTCGATGCCATATTGCGACAGAGCCGAACTGCCCGTGGCGGCGGTCAGTTGATCGAGAAAGCTTTCCGCCTGCACGCTAGCCGCATTCGGCGCCACGATCGAATCCAGATCATGAGTGCCCAATACGGCTGAAAGACCGGACCAGACGATATCGTGCAGCCGCATCTCCGCCGACACTGGATCGCCCACGGTCTCCACAAAATGTTTAGGGTCGCGAATGCGCCATGCCACGTAGCTCTCGATCACCAGGTTCTTCTTGTCCCGCGTCAGGAACTCGCTCGGCCGCGGATCGTACACGCGAAGCCTGCGGTCGAAGTAAGTGGCGCTCTGGAAAAACCACTTGACGTGCAAACCGGCATCGGTAACCGTCCGCACGGGCCGGCCGAACTGCGTAATCAGCGCAAACTCCGTCTCCCGCACGGAGAAAAACGTCATCCAGGTTAGTAAGATCAGCGCGATTGCCGCGCCGGCCCTGTAATGTATTTTATTAAGATGCATGATGAGCAGGGCCTCCCAACCCTACTGTCCCAAGCTCAAGCTGCCGGGCGGCGCGATTTCCACGCCATCCTCCAGCAGTAATAAATGACGCCGTCCTGTCGACGAATCCAAAATAAGCTTCTTCTTGCCCGGCAGTACCTGTTCCATGGTCTCCAGGTACAGTCGCAGCCCATGAATCGCCGGCGCAGTATCGAAGGCGCTTTCCGCCAGGTCGAAGCGGCTGCCCTCGCCATCCGCGCGCATCACGCGGCTAGCCTTGTACCCTTCCGCCGTCTTCAGGCGCGCTTCCGCATTGCCACGCGCCAGCGCAATCTGTTCGTTGCGATATCCTTCGGCTTCGTCGATCAGCCGGTTTTTTTCTTCGAACGCCCCCGAAACCTCGCGGAAAGCGTCCACCACTTCGAGCGACGGATGCACATCCAGCAACTTCACGCGCACCACCCGCGCGCCCGCGCCGTAGCGATCCAGCTTGCGTTGCAGCGCGGCCATCACTCGGCTTTCGATTTCCTGGCGCCCGCTGGTCAGCACATCGTCGAGGGGCGCGGTCGAGACCGTGGTCTGCAGCGCGGATTCCGCCGCCGTGCGAACCGTGGTTTCCGCATCGAGCTGCCCAAACAGAAAATCGTCCGGGCGCGACATTTGATAATGCACCACGGCATTCACCTCGATCATGTTCTGATCGCCGGTCAGCATCAGCGACTCTTCCGGCCTGCGCTGAAACCGTCCGGAGCGGTGCTGCACGTTCCACTCATACGCGGCCGGCTCCGCTTCGCCCGACGAAGCCGCGCCGGACCGGAAACCGACCTCCACCACGCGCACGCTGCGACCCTTCACCCGCGTCAGGCGCTCGATGGGCCAAGGCAATTTGTAATGTAACCCCGGTTGTTGATAAGGCAGGATCTTACGTCCGAACCGCTCGATGATCCCGATTTCATTGGGCGCGAGCGCATAAAACCCGCTCAGCAAAATCAGCGCGGCCACGCCCACCAGCGCAGGACGTGCGAGTTCCCGCCGCCGCGCGATAGCTTCGTCGAACCAGCGCTTGGGGTCCACATGATGCGACAAGTGATGCAGCTCGTGCGAAAGATAGTGTAGCTTCGGCGCGACCCAGCCGAAACGCCCCGCTTTTCCCCCGACGTGCAGCAGCCGCAGCGAGTTCAGCACTACCAGCAGTGAGGCAATCTGGTGCGTGACGGCCGCGCCGATCGGACCCAGCCTACCGGTAGCCGCGGCGGTAATGGCCACCGCGTTCACGATCCCGGCGAAAATAATCATGTTCTGCCAAGCCGTGCGGATGGCCCTGCGGCTGACCTCGAACAGCTTCGGCAGCGCTTCCAGGGAGTGACCTAGAAAGACCACATCGGCGGCCTCGGCGGTGATGTCGTTGGCGCCGCCCACCGCGATGCCCACTTGGGCCGCGGCCAGCGCGGGCGCATCGTTCAGGCCATCGCCCACCATGGCGACCGTGAGCCCATGGGCTGCCGCGTGCCGGATGCGTTCCAGCTTTTCCTCCGGCAGCAGGCCGGCCTCCACATCGTGCAACCCCACCTCGCGCGCGATGGCTTCCGCAGCGCGTTTGCGGTCGCCGGTGAGCATCGTCAGGTGCGAGATTTCCAGATGCTCCAGCTCGTGAATTGCCCGGCGGGCGCCTTCGCGAACCTGGTCGCGAAGGAGGAGGTTGCCCGCCAGGAGCCCGTTTTCGGCCACCAGCACCGCTGTCGCGCCGTAACGATCGGCCTCGTCCAACAGCGGCTCCAGGCCGGAGATGTTATGTTCCGCGAGGAAGCCCGCATTCCCCGCCAGGATGGTGCGGCCCGCAATCTTCGCCACCACGCCGCGGCCCGGAACAATGTGCGTTTCGTCGGGCTGCGCGATGGCGATGCCGCGATGCTTCGCCTCGTCCAAAATCGCTCGTGCCAGCACGTGTTCCGACCCATACTCGGCCGCCGCGGCCAGCGCCAGAACGTCGGACTCGCTGTGCCCCACCCCAACCACTTTGATGACCCCGAAACGCCCCTCGGTGACCGTACCCGTCTTATCAAAAAATACGGCATCCACTTTGGCGGCATTCTGCAGCACCGTGCCGCCGCGCACCAGGATGCCGCGCCGCGCCAGCCCGCCCACAGCCGCTACCATGGCCGCGGGCGTTGCCAGAATCAGCGCGCATGGGCAAGCAACAATCAGCACCGCTACCGTGCGCAGCCAATCCCGCGTGAAATAGAATGTGAGTCCCGCTACCAGCAGCAGCGCCGGCAGGAAGTAGCGCGCGAACCGGTCCGCCAGCCGTTCCACGGGCGCGCGTCTCTCTCGCGCGTGTTCCACCAGCTTGATTACGCGGGCCAGCGTGGTCTCCGCCCCCGCCCGCGTAACCGTGATGCGCAGCAGGCCCAAGCCGTTCAGCGTGCCCGAAAAAACATCGTCGCCGGCGGATTTGTCTCGCGGCAACGGCTCGCCCGTGATGGTGCTCTCATCGATGCTGGAAGCGCCAAAATGAATCACGCCATCGGCCGGGATGCGCTCGCCCGGACGCACCAGCACGATATCGCCCGCGACCAACTGCGCCGCGTCGATTTCGATCTCGGCGCCGTCGCGGAGCACGCGCGCATGCCGCGGTAGCTGCTCCACGAAGTTGTGTATGGCGGCGTGCGTGCGCCCGGCGGCATAACCCTCCAGCGCTTCGCCGATCAGCATGATGAACATGGCTTCGGCCGCCGCCAGGTATTGGCCGGAAGCCAGCGCTGCGATTACGGCGATGCAAATCGCCAGGTCCGCCGAGATCTTGCGCTGCAACAATCCCGAGATGGCGGTGAAAAATATGCGATAACCGGCAATCAAAGTCAGAATCGCGGCTGTGTCGATGCCGGCCACGGTAGTGAAAACGCCGGTTACGTTCAGTAATAGAAGAATGCCGACGAATGCGGCGAATCCGAACTGCTGGATAAGCTGCTTGCGCTCGTCGTAGACCGGTTCCTTGGGTAAGTGTACGTGCACGCGCTATTTTCCCGTGTAAGTGATCCACATCGGGGACACCCACACTAATTCGCCGTTATCCTGCTCGCCCCGGACGTAGTAATAGCTGGTCTTGCCCTTTGACGGCGCATTGTCGCGCCAAGAGAATTCGACCTTGTCCGTACCGGGCTCGGTGGAATAAACGTACTCGTTGTCTTTCACGATCACCACTTTGGAAAACTTGTTGGACCCCGCCAGCTTGACGTGCAAGCTGGGCGGCTCGGCCGTGGAGAAAATATCGCCCATCATATACGGCCCGCTGCGAACGTCCGCCACGATCTGTTCGGTCGAAGCGTAGACGTGGCGCTTGCGCAGCGCATCCATTACTGCCTCGCGCGTGTCGTTTGCAGCCAGCGCATTCGCATAGCTTTGATGCGTCGAAATGTGATCGGAGCTGGCCTCAAACCCGAGCTTGTAGCCTTTCTCCAAGGCCAGATTGACGAATCCTTTGGGCCGCCATCCGCCGATGGAATCAGTCGCGGAGTTGGACCGCGGTGCGTCGGGCATTTCATAATTCTGCCGCATGCCCTGGTAGATTTCAACCACCGGCTCGGCTTCCGGATCGTTGTCGCGCCAGTCCGTGCCCATATCGGTCGCGCTCGTATGCGAGGCCGTCAGGCCCTTGAACTTTCTCAGGTAATCGTAGAACAGCAGCGTGTCTGGGGCATGTCCCGTGGAGTTATCATCCATTTTGGGAAGCCGCGGAAGCGGCCGGATACCGCGCTCGGCGAACAGCACGTTGCGATGCCCTTCCGGATACGAAACGCTTCGTTCGTAGGCGAACAGCGGCGCGAATTTGCCCGGCGCGTAAAAGACATCGGTCAGCTTCTGCGTGGTCCACCAACTGTATTCGCGTCCGCCGCCGTTATCGTGGTCGCAGCATCCCACCCAGTCGAGCGCAGCGGCATCCAGAATGTAGCGCCACTGATCGATCAGGGTACCGTCCAACCCGCCGTCCATGGAGATTTCACTATGACGGTGGAACTCGCCGCGGACTATCTTCAGCGTACCGTCCGGGCCGTTGACGCTGTACCCGCGAACTCCGGCCGTGGCGGCGCGCTCCGCGTCCGAATCCGTCACCACAGCCGGACTGGGCGGCGGGCCAACTTCCCGGCTTGGCACTGGCGCGGGGGCGGGTGGCAGGTTCAACACACTCGCATACAGATCGTTGTTGTAAGGATCGGGTATGGCGGAACTCAGCAGGCTCCGCAGATCCCAGCCTTTCTTCAACAGAAACTCAATTTCCCGCCGCGAGTCCGACGATCCGATCACCACTAACTCGCCTCCGCGTTGCGAGACCAGGGCCGGCCGATTATCCAGCACATTGTCACTGCGGAAAATGTAGGCCGGTCCAGTCCAGGCTTTACCGTCGTAAGAGATCACATACTCGGACCACGAGGTACCGATGGGCGTCCAGACCGCCGGGTGCATGCTGCGATACGCCAGCCAGATTCTGCCGGAAGCGTCCACTGTCAGGCGTGGCAGGCTGTTGCGCGGGTTGCTGCCCGGCCAGGGGTGCGCATTGGAGGCGCGCTGCGTAAACAGTTCGGGGTCGGATCGCTCCCATCCTTTGATATCGCCTTGCCGGCCGCCGCCGTCTTCACGGATATCGGTCAGCCCTTGTAACGAGCCATCCGGTTCGACAGCCGGCCGAAACAGATTTCCGGAGCGGTCCAGCCCCACCAGCCGAACCCCGCGCGCCTCGTATACTGGCACGCCCGTGCTGCGATGCGCTCCGAAATCCTTGCCCCAGTTGTCGGGACCTACTTCATAGGCGATCCACAACCGCCCTTGCGCGTCATAGGCAATGGAAGGATAAGCTTCGTAGAGCGGCGTCGCGGCTACCGGAATTTCCGCGCCCCATTGCCCCGGCCCAGTCGCCGTACGCGCATAGACGTCATAGCTGCCGTTGCGGTATGAGTCCCAAGCTACAGTCACTTGTCCGGATGAGTCCGCGGCGATGGCCGGGTTCCATTCGTTGGCCGCCGAATTCGATACCGTCGCGGGCGCGGAGAAACCGGCGCCGTCCTGGGCGGCCGCGAAGATGACGCCCTTGCCATTCCGCCAGCCCTGCCATGCTACCCACACCCGTCCGCCGGAATCGGTTGCTACCGCCGGAAATACGTCCGACCCGGGCGCGTTTGAAATCTGCACGGTCTTGCCAGGTGCGCCATTCTCAATCACGCGCGCCCAAAGCTCGAAATTGGCGGTTTGGTTACTCCGCTCGTTGGCGGACCAGAACACCCACGGCCTTCCCGACCCATCCACCGCGATGGCCGGCCGGTAGAGATCGCCGCCTGGAGGCGTGATGGCAATGGGATCTTCCCAGCGGTTCCCGGAGAACCGTTTCACCAGAATCTGGTCGCCCTTCGCAGGCGCCGATAGCTCCGAAAGATCCTTCGGCGGATCCTTGAATGGCGCGCGCAGCTTGTCATGATCGGGGTGGTGCTTGAACTCGACATAAGCCACCCAGATGTCGCCGTTGGGAGTCACCGCCGCCGCGGGATAGTCCTGTTCATCGGGAGAATCGGTAAGTCGCCACGACGGCGGGATGCGGTCGACGGCGGCGTTGCCTTCGAGCGCGTAATGAAACTTTCCATAGGGCATGTCCGCCAGCTTGAAGCTGAAAGAGCCTGCTACGGTCTTGATCGAGATCTCGCTGTTTTCGTCCTCGCCACTGAGCCACAGAATGACTCCGTTGGGGCCGACCGGCGGCGTCTGCCGCTGGACCAGTGCCAGGAACGACAGGACCGGCGCAGTAGAAACCTTCCACGAGCCGTCGCTCGCGATCTCGTCGTCCTTGCCGAATCGCCACGGATCGACCTTTGTGATCTTGCCGCGATCGACAGCAGCGGAACCATCCCACTTCTTGGCCGTGTGGTCCATCAGACCCAGCAGCACACGGACGCCAACATCCGCCCGAACCGGAATACTGGAAACGAATAGTAAGCCCAACAACCAACGTCCCGACATAGTTACCCTCGCTCTCGTCTTGCCTTATCGGCGTTTATCGGCGGCTCAAATTCTTGTGTTTTACTTCCCCGTATAAGTGATCCACATCGGCGACACCCACACGATCTCGCCGTTGTCCTGCTCGCCGCGTACGTAGTAATAACTGCTCTTCCCCTTGGACGGCGAATTATCCCGCCACGAGAATTCCACTTTGTCCGAATCCGGCTGTGTGGAATACACATATTCGTTGTCCTTGACCACCACCACCTTCGCGAACTTGGATGTGCCCTCCAGTTTCACGTGAAGATTGGGCGTCTCCGCGGTCGAGAACACGTCCCCCATCAGATTCGGCCCGCTGCGCACATCGGCCAAGATATTGTCCGTCGAACCGTAGACATGCCGCTTCTCAAAACCTTCCAGCAACGCTTCGCGCGTCAGATCCTTCGCCAGAATATTGCAGTAGCTCATGTGCGTGGAGATATGATCGGAACTGGCTTCGAATCCCAACTTATATCCCTTAGCCAGCGCCAGATTCACAAACCCCTTGGGACGCCAGTTGCCGATCGAGTCCTTCTCCGAACTCGACCGCGGCGCATCCGGCATTTCATAATTCTGCCGGTCGCCCTGGTAAATCTCGACCACGGGCTCGGCCACCGGATCGTTGTTGCGCCAATCCGTACCCATTCCGGTGGCGCTCGTGTGCGCCGCGGCGATGCCGTGGAAGTATTTCAAATAGGAGTACAGCATCAGCGTGTCCGGCGCGGGGCCGCTCTGGTCCTCCTTGGTGATCGGGAGCCGCGGCAACGTCCGCACGCCGCGCTGCGCGAAGATCACGTTGCGATGCCCTTCCGGATAATTCACGCTCCGCTCGTAACTGAACATCGGCGCAAACTTACCCGGCGAGTAAAAGATATCCGTCAGCTTCTGGCTGATCCACCAGGTGTATTCGCGCCCCGCTCCATTGTCGTGGTCGCAGCAACCCACCCAGTCGAGCGCGCCCGCATCCAGGATGTAGCGGTATTGATCCAGAATCGTGCCGTCGTTACCCCCATCCATCGAGATCTCGCTGTGCCGGTGAAACTCGCCGCGCACGATCTTCAAATCCGGGCCGCTCACCTTGTAGTCGCGAATCAGGCTTATCAGGCCAAGGTCGGTACGGTCCGCCACCTGTGGCCCCGCGGCTTCCACCGGCTTGGCATCCGTCAAGGCCGGCGGCTGCGATGCGCCGCCAAGATCGATTTCGTTAGCATATAAATCGTTGTTATAAGGGTCATTCTTCGAACTCGCCACAATACCCAGCGGGGAACTGATGTTCTCGCCCAAATAGAACTGCCGCCGATTGTCGGACGATCCCAACACCAACAACTGGCCCGCGCGCGCCGATACCAGCGCCGGCCTGTTGTCCAGCAAGTTGTCCGAATGATTAAGGAAAATCGGACTACTCCAGGCCTTCCCGTCGTAAGACACCACGCTCTCGGTCCAGACTGTGCCCAGAATACTCCACCAGATCGGATGCGCGCTGCGAAAAGCCAGCCAGATGCGGCCGGACTCATCCACGGCCAGGCGCGGCAGCGTGTTCCGCGCGTTCTGCATGTTGCGCGCGCTCCGATCCGCCTCGCGTGTCTTGGAGTTGTTCGCATCCGGATCCAGTTTCTGAAAGTCGTTTTGTACGCCCGCTTTCTCGACCTGAATGTTCGGCATGCCGGGCAAAACCGCGCCTAGGTTCGAGGCCGTTTCCACCGCGCGTCCGTCCGGCTCAAACCCGCGCAAACGAATCACACGGCCTTGATACACCGCCACGCCGTTGGTGTTGTACGCGCCGAAGTCCTTGCCCCAGCCCTTGCCGCCCTCCTCATAAGCCACCCACAATCGCCCGCCGCCGTCGTAAGCAATGGAGGGGTAGGCTTCGTAGCGCGCACTCGCCGCTACCGCCGTCTCCGCGCCCCAGCCGCCGTTCACCGCCGTGCGCAGATAGACATCATAGTTTTGGTTGCGATAGGAATCCCATGCCACCGTTATCCGCCCACTCTTATCCGCGGCGATCGCCGGATTCCATTCGTTGCCCGTAGATTGCGACACCGCGGCCGGCGCGCTGAACTTGTTGCCGCTCTCCGAAGCCGCGAAGATCGCCGCCTTTCCGCTGCGCCAGCCCTGCCATGCGACCCAAACATTACCGCTCGAATCCGTAGCGGCCACCGGATCGATATCCGAACCCGGATCGTTTGAGATTTGCACCGGGGCGCCGGGCGTATCGTTCTCGATCGCGCGCGCGAAGATTTCGAAATTCGCCCGCCCGCTGCCGGCTTTCACGTTCTGCGCCCAGAAGATCCACGGCCGGCCTTGCCCATCCACCGCGATGGCCGAGCGGTACAGGTCGCCGCCGGGCGCCGTGATCGCGATGGGCTTGCCCCATGCGCCGCCACTATACTTGCGCGCAAAAATCTGATCGCCGCCCGTGGGGCTCTTCCATTTCGCAAAATCCTTGGGGGTGGTCTCGAGCGCCGCGCGTAGGCTATTGTGATCCGGGTTGTGGTGGAATACCACGTAGGCCATCCAAACGTCGCCATTCTTGCCCACGGCCGCCGAAGGATAATCTTCCTCATCCGGCGTCTTTGTAAGCTGTGTGCTCGGCGGGATGCGGTCCACTAAAACGCGGCCATTCAACTTAGGCGTGGGCTTGCCATAAGCCACCTCGCTCAGCGCTACCGTGAAATCGCCCTGCGCGGTAGTTATCTTAAGTTCTCCGCTCGTCCCCGTGCCGGCCACATCCACGATCAAGCCATTGGCCACCACGTTGCTAACACCCCGCGAAGAGACTTGCGTACCGCCGTTGAATAGCCGGATGGGGTGCGTATTCAAATGCCATGTCGATCCTACAATGGCGTCGGCGCCCTCAAAGCGCCAGGGCGCGATCGACGCGATCTTTGCGCCCTGCGCGGCGATGGTTCCGTCCCATCGTACGGACTCCGTATCGCCCACTCCCAACAGAATCCGCACCGTGACCTGCGCGTTCGCCGCGCATGCCGCTCCCAGCGTCAAGAACAATGCAACTACTCGATCCACTTTCATTCTTTCACTCCGCGCTGGATATCGACTAACCGGCCTTTTCATTGAAACTGCCATTGGTAATTCCCCAACCTGAAGCGATGTACCGCTCCAGTTTGGTTTGCAGTTCTTGCACTACCGCTGGATGCTGGTCTGCGATGCTGTGCAGTTCCTCGGGGTCCTTCTTGCGGTCGTAAAGTTGCGGCGGGTACTTGCCTTCGTATTTTTCCTTGTTCCAGATGGCTGAATAGTTCCATTCAGGCGTGCGCACAGCCGCGATCCACCCGTATGCCTGCACTACGTGTTCGCGCTCGTTGGAGCGATGGCCGGTGACATAAGGCCACAGATCGTGGCCAGTCACTCGATCGGGCGACTTCAAATCCAGCCTGCCCAGAATGGTAGGCATTATGTCCGGAGTCTGCACGAAACCCGGGACCCTCTTGCCGCCTAACGCACTCCCGGGCACGCGCACCAGTACCGGAACGTGCGTCACTTGCTTGCGCAGCCTCTCCGGCCCTTTCACCCACTGGCCCTGTTCGCCCAGCAGCGCACCATGGTCGGACATGAAGACGACTACCGTATTTTCCAGAAGCCCCAGTTCCGCCGCCGTGTCCAAAACCTTGCCGAACCAGAAATCCACATTCGAAGCTTCGCCAGCGTAATTGGCGCGCAGCCGCTGGACGCCTTCGGGCGGCACTTGCGCATCGCTGTAAGGGGGCTCGGGCCAGCTATGCGTGCCCGGATCCTTCAGATACTTCTCCAGAAACTGCTTTGGCGGATCCCAGGGCTCGTGCGGATCGAAAGCCTCGACGTGCAGGAAGAAGGGGCCTTCGCCATGATACTCCTTCAGCCAGGCAACCGCCTTGCGCCCGGTCTGCTCCGCGATGGAGTCGCCTTCTTTCAGCCAGCGTTTGCGATTCGCGGTGTACTGATTCAGAAACGCGTGAAATGCCTGGCCGCTGGCGAACTGCTTGTTCAATTGCGGCTGGTTCAGATAGTCGGCCGGATACAAAAGTGAAAAATCCGGCTCGTTGCGGGGCGCCAAGGCATAGTAGTCGATCTCCTGGCCGCGCACCCACTCGAAGTAACGGTATCCCCGATGAAAGTTGCGGCCAGGCTTTTGCAGATGCGGCAGATCGGCGATGAGCGCGGTGGCATAACCCGCCTCGGTGAGCACTTCGGCCAAAGTCACATCTTCGTTGTAAAGCTGATGCCATCCGGGCAATTGCACCGATTCGTGCTGGTAATAGTAGTAGGTCGGGACAATGCGCCGACCCGTATACAACTGGCGACGGATGGGAATCGTCGGCATTCCCTCCGGATAGGCATCTTCGAAGACCACCGCCTGCTCCGCAAAACGGTTCAGGTTGGGGCATTCCACCCACTGGCTGCCATAGGCCGCCAAGTTATCCGCGCGAAACGTATCCGAAACCAGCAGGATGACATTCAGGTTGTTACCCTGCTGCTTGGGCGGCCGCTCCCAGTGGGAGCCTGCGCCAGTGGCGGCCTGCGGAGCGGCGCCGGCCCCGGCGGGAAGTCCCGCGAGACCGGCCAACGCTCCTGCGCTTTTCAGTAAACCGCGTCGTGTAGTGTTGCTCATCGCGGTCTTTCGTGTCAGAACTGGAAATGCAGGCCAAGCTGCAACTGCCGCTCGGGTGTGACCACGGTGGTAATCACACCGGTTGTGGATACGCCGATCGTATTGTTCGGCAGGCCGAATTGCGGCGTGTTGAACACGTTGAAGGCCTGCGCGCTGAACTGCAGGTTGTACCTTTCCTTGATCGTACCGGAGCGCAGCAGTCCCACGTCGCTGTTGAACGAACCAGGGCCGCGGATGATATTGCGCCCGGCATTTCCATAAATGTAGGCGGCGGGAGCGACAAAGGCCGAGCCATTGAACCAATCGGACGGCCCTTGATTGACGGGATATAGCGCTTTGCCCGAAACCACATTGGGATGCGCAGTCGTGCCCGTATTCGTCGGATCGAAACTTAGAATGGGCGTGAACGGCAGTCCGGTCTGAAACGATGTCACACCGGAGAGCTGCCAACCGCCCAGGATCGCGCGCGCAACGCCCGGCTGGTTGGCCAGCGCTTTGCCGCGCCCGAATGGCAATTCGTATATGTAGCTCGCCGATACGCGCTGGCGCACGTCGAAGTTGGAATTGCCATAGTTCGACGTCCAGTTGAATGGATTCTGCGGCCCATACTCGACGCTGTCGGAAACCTGGCCGCCATAATCGAGCGAGTGGCTCCAAGTATACGCACCCAGGAAACTGAAACCGCTGCGGAAACGCCGCTCGACCTGGGCGATCAGCGAATTGTAGTTCGACCGATCTAGCGGCAGGTAGGCCAAAATCTGGCTATAAGCCGGGAATTGCTCGCGGGAGGTTATAGAGCCGGGGCCGGGCTGGGGCTGATTGAAGTTCGGGTCTACGTACAAGTTGTGCGAACTGGAACCCACATAACCGATTTGGGCTGTAAATCCAGCTCCCAATTGCTGTTGAATATTGAGATTCCACTCGAACGTGTAGGGCAGGGGCATATAGACGGGCCACGAGTTCACATTCGAGTTAATCACGTCGTTCGGATTCAAAAGATTCGGCGGTATGCCTCCCTGGAGCGTCATCAGCGTGTGAATCTGGTCGCTGGTGTCGATCGAGCGCAGGAAATACGGCGGATTGTTGGTGGGCCGGCTGGAGATGCCCAGGTTCTCATCCGTGCGTCCGTAGAATACGCCGAATCCGCTGCGAATCACCGTCTTAGGAGTCAGTTGATAAGCCACTCCGGCGCGCGGCGCGAAGTTCTTGGTGTCCGGTGTGGCAAACGAGTTTCTTAAGCCGTACTGGCTGGCGTCCGGCGCCGTCACCAGCAAGCCGTAGGCAGGCCCAGGCTGGAGAATGAAATCGGAATAGTCGTTATGGATTTCGTACCAGGGCATTGCCAACTCGTAACGCAGGCCCAGGTTCACGGTCAGCTTGGGGCTGACTTTCCAGTCGTCTTGAACGTAACCTTCCGCGGTGTGTTGCTTTTCCCAGTTCCTGGGCCGAGTGGACTCGGTAAGCTGATTCACTTCCCCAAGCAGGAAGTCGGCGAACGCCGATCCGGTGCCGGAGCGACTCTGTGGATTCTGGGTAAAGACACCTGTGAAAGTGAAAGCAGGACGCGCGGAAAGAGTGACATACCCATACAGCATCACTTGTTCGACGTCCACCCCGAACTTCAAAGTATGACGCCCTTTCACCCACGAGAGGTTATCGAAAAACTGCTGGTTCTTGCCCTGTTTGTTGAGCGGCAGGTTACCCGACCCGGTGGCGCCCAGGGGCAGCGTGCCGGGACCGGTGGTCCCCAGCGTGTTCAGGCCGCTGATGGCGAAAGTCGGCAAACCGTGAACTTCCGGATAATCGGGAGCGCCGGTGATGCCGAATTGCGCGTCTTCATTGACACCGGGCACCTGCTGTATTTCGCGCGTCTCCATGTAACCGAAACGCAACTCGTTGATCAGGTTGGCGCGGAAGATGTGCGTCTCGCTGGCCGCCACCGATCGCGCATCCGGCCA